>NZ_JBGCCT010000025.1 GCF_041260665.1 Catenulispora sp. GP43
CGCTACTTCGCGTTGTACGGTACCCAGCGGCCCAGCGCCGACATGGCCCGCCGCACTCATTCGGGCACGTGCGCAGCCTGGTCCCGCAGCGGCCAGGGGCCCGGGGGGGGGGGGGGCCCCCCCCCCCCCCCCCCCCCCCGCCGGTATCCCACCCCTGTTCATGAAGCCATCGCCGGTCCGGCTCAGCGCCGCAGCAGCAGGTTCACGTCCCCGAACTCGTGCCACAGATACCGCCCCGCCAGCGCCGCGTCGTAGCCGGCCCGGATCAGCCGCGGCCCGGCGATCGCCGTCAGCATCAGCAGATGCGACGCCTCCGGCTCGTGGAACCCGGTCAGCAGGCCGTCGACGACGCGCACCCCGCGCTGCGGCGTGATGATCAGCTCGGTCCACCCCTGGCCGGGGTGGACCGTCCCCTCCTCGTCTGCCACAGACTCCAGGGCACGGACCGCGGTCGTGCCGATCGCGATCACCCGGCCGCCGCGGGCGCGGACGTGGTTGACCAGCTCCGCGGTCGCCTCGGGGACCGAGTACCACTCCGCGTAGGGCTTCTCGTGGGCCTCGGGTGAGGCGACGCCGGTGTGCAGGGTGATCGGTGCGATGTACACGCCCTTGGCCACCAGGCGGGCCACCACCTCCGCCGAGAACGGCCGGGCCGCGCTGGGCATCTCGGCGCTGCCGGGGATCGCGGCGAAGACCGTCTGGTACGCCGCGATCGGCCAGTCGCGGTCGACGTAGTCGTACCGGATCGCGCGGCCGTGGCGGCTCAGGTAGTCCGCGACCGACATCCCCAGGTCGAGGCGGGCCACCCACAGCCGCGGCGTGTAGGGCCGCAGCAGGGTGACGGTCGCGCCGCCGGTCACGCGCAGGCGCAGGCCGGGGGCGGCCGGGCTGTCCGGGTCCTGTGAGTCCGGCTGCTGCGAATCCGGGTCCTGCGAATCTGGGTCCTGCGAGTCCGGGTCCAGGGCGAAGGGCCTGGTCGAGCCGTCGCCCATGGGCCGGCGCAGCTCGACGATCCAGGCGTCCGGGTCCTGCGGCGTGCCGGTCGAGACGTGCAGCACCACCGACGTTCCGGTCTCGGGGTCCACCGCGTCCAGTGCGGCCGGCAGCGTCCCGGAGTTGTTCACCACCAGCAGGTCGCCGGGCTCCAGCACGTCCGGCAGGTCCGTGAACACGTAGTGCTCGACCTCGGGGTCGTCGGCCCCCCGGCCGCGCGCGACCAGCAGCCGCACCCCGTCGCGGTCCAGGCCGCGGGCCTCGGCGGGCTTGCGGGCCAGCAGGTCGGAGGAGACGCGGAACCCGGCGCCCAGCGGGCCGGCCGGCGCCGGCTCGGCCGACGCCGACTCGCGCGAGGAGGTGGCGTTCACGACAGTGGGCTCGTGCAGCAGCACCGACATCTCAGGCCACCTCCACATCGGCCGCGGCGGTCTGGGGCAGCAGGTCGGAGGCCTGGTAACGGCCCGAGGGCCGGCGCTCGTCGATCAGCCGCAGGAAGGCCGGGACCACGGTCTCGGGCAGCGGCAGGTCGCTGATGTCCTCGCCGGGGAAGGCGTCCTGGTGCATCTGTGTCTGCAGATCGCCGGGGTCGACGGCCCAGATGCGGACTGGGTTCTGCCCCCGGGCGTTCTCCTCCAGCCCGAAGATCGCCGAGGCGTGGTCCAGCGCCGCCTTGGACGCCCCGTAGCCACCCCAGCCCTCATACGGCTCGACGGCCGCGTCGGAGGAGATGTTGATGACCTCTCCCCCGTGCTGCCGCAGCTGCGGGAGCAGCAGCTGGGTGAGGGCCAGCGGCGCCACGACGTTCACCGCGAACGTCTGCTCCAGCGCCTCCAGCGGGAAGTGCGCGAGCGCCGGCATCGGCGAGCCGCCGAGGCTGGAGGCGTTGTTCACCAGCAGGCTCGCACCGCCGAGTTCGGAGGCCGCCTCGGCCAGGTCGGCGCGGTGCGCGTCGTCGGTGACGTCGCCGGCCAGCGCGACGACCGCGGTCAGTCCGGACAGCTCCGCCTCCGCGGCCGCCAGGCGGTCGGCGCCGCGGGCGTCGATCACCAGGGACCAGCCGCGCTCGGCCAGCCCGCGGGCCAGCGCCAGGCCCAGGCCCTGCGAGGCGCCGGTGATGACGGCCACCGGGTTGCCGCCCCAGGCGCCGTCCGGGACCCGCTCGGCCGTCTGGGCCGTCTGGGCCTGCTCGGTTCGCTTCGTAGTGGTGTTCATGCCCTTCACCCTGCTCCGCGGACCGGCCGCCCGGATCGGGCGCGGGACCGGGATCATCCAGGGCCCTTGGACCTAGGACCAGCGGCCTAGGCCCGACCGGTCCCCGGCCCGATGGGGCACGGCGATCATCGGCGATACCTTGTCGATATGGACGCAGGAGTTCGCGGCAAGACCACGGCCGGCCCCCAGAACGCGCTGGACACCATGCGCCGGCTGTCCGCGGCGGTCCTGGCGGTCAGCCGCCACCTGGCCACCGACGAGGTGCTGCAGACGATCGTGGCCACCGCCCGCGAGCTGATCGGCGCCGAGTACGCGGCCCTCGGCGTCCCGGACGGCGCGGGCAGCTTCGCGCAGTTCCTGGTGGACGGCGTCACCGACGAGCAGTGGGCCGCGATCGGGCCGCTGCCGCGCCAGCACGGCATGCTCGCCGTGATGCTCCATGACCCGGCGCCCCAGCGGCTGCCGGACATCCGCAAGGACCCGCGCTTCCGCTGGTGGCCCAAGGCCCACCCGGAGATGGACGCGTTCCTCGGTCAGCAGATCCGCGACGGCGACGAGATCCTCGGCGCGCTGTTCCTGGCCAACAAGCCCGGCGGCTTCACCAAGGACGACGAGGAGATGCTCGGGGTCCTGGCCGGCCACGCCGCCATAGCGCTGCGCCACGCCCGGCTCTACGAGCGCGAACGCGAGCTGGCGATCACCCGCGAGCGCAACCGCCTGGCCCGCGAGCTGCACGACGCCGTGGCCCAGAAGCTGTTCGCGCTGCGCCTGACCTCCCAGGCCGCCGCCGACGTCCTGGACGCCGACCCGGCCCGGGCCCGCGCCTCGCTGGAGCAGGTCGCGACCCTGGCCAAGGAGGCCGCCGAGGAGCTGCGCTCGGTGGTGGTCGAGCTGCGGCCGGCCGAGCTGGAGGAGGACGGCCTGGCGACGACGCTGCGCAAGCACGTCGAGGTGCTGGACCGGGTGAACCAGACCGCCGGCGGGCCGCGCGTCAGGTTCGAGGGCAGCGACGTCAAAGCCCTGTCCCCGGCCGCCGAGGAGGTGTTGTTGCGCGTGGCCCAGGAGGCTCTGCACAACGCCCTGCGCCACGCGGAGGCGAAGACCATCGGCGTCCGCCTGAGCGAGCACTGCCCCGCCGGGAACAACGCCTGCGGCGGCGCGCTGTTGGAAGTGGTCGACGACGGCGTCGGCTTCGACCCGGCCGCGGTCCGCCGCGCCGGCCGCAGCCTGGGCCTGGTGTCGATGCGGGACCGCGCCAAATCGGTGCGCGGACGCCTGGACGTGGCATCCACTCCCGGCGAGGGCACGACGATCCGTCTGGAGGTGGACCGTGGGCGCGCGGCCTGAGGTCATCAGGGTACTGATCGCGGACGACCACAGCATGGTCCGCCAGGGCCTGCGCACGTTCCTGGAGCTGCAGGACGGCATCGAGGTCGCCGGTGAGGCGGCGGACGGCGCGGAGTGCGCCGAGAAGGCCGCCGAGCTGAAGCCGGACGTCATCCTGCTGGACCTGGTGATGCCCGGCGTGGACGGCGTCGGCGCGATGGAGCTGCTGCGCGAGGCCGGCTCCACGGCCCGGGTCCTGGTGGTGACCAGCTTCACCGACCGCCGCATGATCATCCCGGCCATCCGCGCGGGCGCCCGGGGCTACGTCTACAAGGACGTCGACCCCGCCGCCCTGGCAGCCGCGGTCCGCTCGGTCCACGCCGGCCACGTGCTACTGGAGCCGGAAGTGGCTGCCGCACTGCTGGACTCTGGCAGCGGCGGGGGCGCCGAGCCCGGCCCGCAGGCGCCGCCGCTGACCGCGCGCGAGCGCGAGGTGCTGGTGCTCATCGCGCAGGGGCGCTCGAACCGGGAGATCGCGCGGGCGTTGGTGCTGGCCGAGAAGACGGTGAAGACGCATGTGTCCAACATCCTGATGAAGCTCGGGGTCGCCGATCGGACGCAGGCCGCTTTGTGGGCGGTGCGGCATGGGGTGGTGGCGGAGGATGAGCGGACCTTGATGTGAGCACGACCCTGATGTGAGCGCCCGACAGCGGCATGCAAGACTTTCTCAATGCTGCGCACGATGCCCAAGAAGCGCCCGGCGGTCGCCATAGCCTCGGCCGCCGCGTTGGCCTTCAGCCTCACCGCCTGCGGCGGGTCGGGGCCGAAGAACAAGGAGGGCCTGGGCACCGCCGACGCCATCGCCGTCGGGCACCGCAAGCCGGTCCCGGTGCTCTCCGGCACCACGCTGGACGGCGCCAAGCTCGACCTGGCCTCGTTCAAGGGCAAGGTGGTCGTGCTGAACATCTGGGGGTCGTGGTGCGACTCCTGCGAGGCCGAGGCGCCGTACCTGGAACAGGCCTACCAGGCGTTCAAGGACAAGGGTGTGCAGTTCGTCGGCGTCGACACCCGTGACAACGCCGGGCAGGCGAAGGCGTTCGTCAAGGCCAAGCAGATCAGCTACCCGAACCTGTTCGACGACGACAGCGAGACGCTGCTGACCAAGCTGGCCGGCTTCACCTCGCTGGGGTTCCTGCCGTCCACCCTCATCATCGACAAGAACGGTGATCTGGCCTGGCGAGCGCTGCGCCCCGTGGACTACAACGACCTGTCCGCAGCGCTCGGCCCCGTCATCGCCGAGTAGCGAACGCCCCTGCCAGCAGCGCCAGCAGGCGGTCCCAGTGCTGCTGCAATCCGGCGGCGTCGAAGGCTGAGGTGTCGGACATCGTGAAGCCGTGGACGGTGCCCGGGTAGATCTCCGAGGTGTAGCGCACCCCCGAGGCGTCCAGCACCTGGTTCAGTTCGCTGACGGCCTCCGGCCGCATGTCGGTCTCGGCGTGGCCGATGTGGACGTCGGCGGTGATCGCCGGGATCACCTCGCGGTGCGGGCTGTCGGGCGCGTCGCCGACCAGCTTGCCGGGGTGGAACGCGGCGACCGCCGCCACCTGGCCGGGGTGGGCCGCCGCGGTACGCAGTGCGAGGCCGCCGCCCATGCAGTAGCCGATGGTCGCGACCGGTCCGGGGGCCACTTCGGGCCGGCTGGTGAGGAAGCCCAGATAGGCGTCGGCATCGCGCAGCACGTGCTCAGGGGTGTGCGCGTGGACCAGCGGCAGCAACTGCGCGACCGCCTTCTCCCGCACCGCGGGGGTCACGAACTCGGGGAGCTCGACCAGCGGCGCCGACCCGTCGCGGTAGAACACGTTCGGGACCAGGACGTAGTACCCGTGCTCGGCCAGTTCCCGGGCCTTGCGCTCCAACTCCGGCCGGATACCGAAGATGTCCATGTAGAACAGCACTCCCGGATGCCGCTCGCCGTCGTCGGGATACGCGGCGAAGGCGTCGGCCTGGCCGTCGGGGGTGGGGATCTGCAGCGCTGCGGTGGGCACGTTCTCTCCTGCGGTGGGCACGCGGTCGTCAGTGAAGCTACTGAAGCAAGCCCGATCCATGCTGCCGTGCCGCCCCGAACTCCGCCACCACGCCGAAGGCCGCCTTCGGCTCCCACCCGAACTCCGCGTACTCCCCCCGCGCGACACCCGGTGGCAGAACCCTGACGATCCCGAAGCTCCCGGCGTCGAAGTCGCGTTCCGGCTCATCGTCGCGGTCGCCGAGGGTCGGCAGGTCCCAGCGCGCGAAGGTGTAGACGAACGCCGCGTCGACGCCGGCCGCGTCGTAGATACCGAGCATCTCGCCGATGTAGCCGGCCTGCTCCTGCTCGTCGCGGACGGTCCCCTCCGCGATCCGCACCGGCCGCGCATCCTCGCCCCACTCGAGGATCGCGTCACCCCGCGAAGCCAGAGCGGCGGCGCCCCGGAAGGCCCCGCAGCCGAACTCGGTGACGGCGAACGGCTTGCCCTGCGCCACCTGCGCCCGCAGCGCCTCGGGGAACATGGCGGCGTTCGTGGCGTCCCGGTATCCGCCGTCGCTGGCGATCAGGTCGAAGGGCGTCCAGTCCACCGCCTCGAACGGGACCGAGGCGTACCCGACGCTGCCGTGGAACCGGGCCCGCACCTCGCGCAGAACGCGCGCCAGGAAGGCGTTGAGTTCGGCATTGAGCTGCGGCAGCAACGCCCGGAACCGCGCGGGATCGCCGAGGATCGCCGCCCGCTCCTGGAAGGTGGCGCCGGGCAGGAACCCGTCGGTGAACAGCGTGATCTCCGATCCGGTGAGGAAGACGACGCGGGCTCCGGCCTCCCGCAGCCGCTCGGCACGCTCGGCCGCATCGAGGAGGAACGCGAACAGCTCCTGCCGACTCAGACCGTTGGTGAACGGGCAGTACCAGACCTCCAGCCCGGCCTCGGCCGCGGCCCGCGCGGCGGTCTCCAGCCGGTCGGCGACCCCGCCGGTGATCCGGACCGCGTCGCAGTGCAGGTCCTGGCGGATCACCCGCATCTCACGCTGGACAATGGCGGGCAGGAACGGTTCGTGGTTGGTGGTGCCGGCGGAGGTGAAGCCGGTGTCGTAGGTGACGCCGAAAGCGCGCATCGCTGTCTCCGATCACGAAAACTTAGGGTACTGACCGTACCCTATTCTGGAGAGGAGGGTCCGGCGATGGCGCCCGACACCCGCCGCCGGGGCGCGGCCCTGGAGGACGCGATCCTGCACGCAGCCGCCGATGAGCTGCGCGAATCGGGATACGCGGGCATGACGATGGACCGCGTGGCCCACCGCGCCGGGACCAACAAGAACGCGATCTACCGCCGCTGGCCCTCACGGGCCGCGCTGGGCGTCGCCGCCTATCGGCATCTGGTCGCCGCCGAACTGCAGGTCCCCGACACCGGCACCCTGCGCGGCGACGCGCTGGCCCTGCTCCGCGCCGCGAACGCGACCTGGTCCTCGCCGCAGGGCGCCGTGCTGCGGGAGCTGCTGGCGGCGGCCACCGACGACCCGGATCTGCTGGCCCTGATCCGCGAGCGCGCCGGCGACAACAGCATGGACGCCGCGTGGCTGACGTTCCTGGAGCGCGCGGTGGCACGGAACGAGGCGCCGCCGCAGGCCGTCCACCCGCGCGTGGCCTCGGTTCCGCTCACGATCCTGCGCGGCGAGTACGCGCTGCGCGGCCTGCCGGAAGTCCCCGACGCGGTGCTGGTCGAGATCGTCGACGAGATCTTCCTGCCGCTGGTCCGGGGGCGCGCGCCGCAGCCCTGACGGGTCCGCAGAATCCGACAAGTCCTCGGATCCTGAGAATCCGACAGATCCTCAGAAGTCGACGCGCATGACCACCCGCCGCAGCGTCGGCCGACCCACCTCGACGAACCCCGCGTCCTCGAACATGGCCTTCGTCCCGACATGCGCCTCGCCCCACGGCACCGGCTCGCCGGGCTCGGTGACCATCGGGTACGCCTCCAGCGCCTTGGCGCCGCGCTCGCGGGCGAAAGGCACCGTGGCCCGGGCCAACTCCCCCGCGATGCCCTGGTTCCGGTAGCCGGGCCGGGTGTGGAAGCACGTCACGGCCCAGACCCCGGAGTCGCCCTTGTCCTCGGCGCGTCCCGGCCACACCACCCGGCTGCGCCGCAGCGCGCCGAACGCGGTGCGCGGCTCGACCGCGACCCAGCCGGCGGCCTCGCCGTCCCGGTAGGCGACCAGGCCGCTGGTGTCGCGGGCCTCCGGGTCGCCGCAGGAGGTCTGCGCGCGCAGCCGGAAGGCCCGCTCCTCGTCGGAGGCGTTCTTCCAATCGCTGCCGGGGCTCTTGAAGCGCTGGCAGTAACACCGGCGACCGTGGCAGTTGGCGGACCCGAGCACCGCTTGCAGGTCCGGCCAGGCGGCCTGGTTCGCCGGGATGATCACGACGTCTTCGCCTCCAGGAGTTGCGGGATCGCGTTCCGCAAATATAGACGCGCACCCGGCTTGTAGTAGTGGACTCCGTCCCAGCGGTAGGCGCGGCTGGCGGCGATCGCCGGGTCCTGGCAGAACTGCGAGGGCGGGTACACGGCCCGGACGTGGTGCGCCGGGTCCTGCGCGTAGGCGGCCAGCAGGGTGTTGACGTGCGCGACCCGCGAGTCGTCCCCACGCTCCGGCCACAGCCCGCCGGAGCTGCCGCTGATGGGCACCGGCCGGTAGCAGGGCGGCAGCGCGAGGTCGAGCTGCGGCAGGCCGGTGGCCTTCAGGGTGCTGACGGCGGCGGCCAGCCGGCTGTCGAAGTAGGCGTCCCAGCCGGCGCTGCCGAACGGCAGGTCGGCGCCGTCCACCTGCTCGTCGAACAGGTCCCAGGCGCCGACCATCATCAGCGCGGTGTCCGCGTGGTCGCGGGCCACCCGGGAGGCCCACTTGGCCGCCGTGTCGCCGCATTCGGCGTCCAGGTCGCGGCGGTCGCCGGCGCTGCTGGTGATGCGGCCCCCGAGGAAGTCGCAGCCCTCGGTGGTGTCGTCCAGGAGCCGGATGTACTCGGCGGTGTCCGGGGGCCGGTTCAGGTACAGGGTCATGCCCTGCGAGTCGCCGATCAGGGCCACGCGCGGCGGGTGCGCCGGACGCGGCGGCATCACGGTCGGGTAGGAGGGGGTATCCCCGACCACGGCCGTGTGCGGCTGCGGCTGCGGGGCGGCGCCGTGCGGCTCGTCCAGGGCGGCGGCCGGGCTGTTGTCGACGGCGACGGCCCGGACGTCGGCCGGGTGCGCCGCGGCGGTGGTGACGAGCGTGTCGGTGAGCATCGCCGCCGCCGCGAGCACGGCCAGCGCCGATCCGGCGGTGGCCAGCGGGACGCCGAGTTCGCGGCGGCCGAAAGCCTCGCGGGCCCGGACCGCGGCCCGGCAGAGGGCGCCGTGGCGGATCGGCGTCTCGACGTAGCGGTAGGTCAGGTCGGCGAGGACCACGGACACGAGCACGCGCACCAACAGCACGGTCTGCGGCGGCCAGGCCACATCGGCGCCGGGACGGGTGACGTCGAAGATCGGCCAGTGCCACAGATAGAGCGCATAGGAGCGCTCGCCGAGCCACACGAGCGGCCTGCCGGACAGCAGCCCGGACACCGCGGTGCCGGCCACCAGGGTCCTGATGAGCACGGCGGACGCGACGGACACCGCGATCAGGCCGACCGGATACAGCTTCGGCGAGCTGGCCGGCACCGCGACGAAGGCCCACAGGATCCCGGCCAGGGCGAGGAAGGAAGCGGACTCCACGGCGATGCGCGCCTGCTGTGCCCTGGGACGCGCCGTCGGAAGCGTCGTCGGACGCACCGTGTGCGACTTCTCGCGAGCGATCTGCACAAGCGCGACCACGACACCGATCAGCAGCTCGAAGGCGCGGGTGTCGGTGCCGTAGTAGACCCGGGAGGGATCGCGCCACGGCGAGTAGAGCAGGACGGTCAGGCCCACCGAGCACGCGGCCAGCAACGTGGCCCAGCCGACGCCGCACCACAGAGCCCTGAGGCGCGCGGCGTGCTCGCCGGGGCCCGACGACCGGCCGAGCGCCACTAGCAGGAAGGCCGGCCAGACGACGTAGAACTGCTCCTCCACGGCCAGCGACCACAGGTGCAGCAGCAGGCTCGGCCGACCGGTGCCGCCGAAGTAGGACTGGCCCTTGGCCACGAACCACCAGTTGGTCACATAGAACAGCGAGGCGGTGGCGTCGCCGCGCAGGCCCGCGGCCTCGCCCGGCAGCCACAGCACCACATAGGCGCAGACCCCGGCCAGCACGACGAACAACGCCGGCAGCAGGCGGCGCGCGCGACGGAGGTAGAACCGGCGCAGAGCCACGGCGCCGGTCGCGAGATACTCGCGGGCCAGCAGTCCGGTGATGAGGTAGCCGGACAGGACGAAGAAGACGTCCACGCCGAGGAAGCCGCCGCGGACGCGGGACAGGCCGGCGTGGTACAGGAGCACAGCGGCGACGGCCAGGGCGCGCAGGCCATCGAGGGCGGGGATGCGGGCGGAGTGCGTCGGTTCCGGTTCCGGCTGGTCCTCCCCCCACTCGGGCGCGTCTTCACGTTCGAGACGATGACGCGGCAGCGGCCACGCCCCCTCATCAGGCTCCATAGGTCACCTTATGCACCCATTGTCCATCGGCCTTAACGCGCCAAGGGAGGACTGCGGAGCCGAATCACCCGTCCAGCGCAGGAGAGGCTTTAAGGATGCTTATATGAGGCTCACTTCTTTGCGGAACCTGCTCCGCAGCGCCTGATACCGCTGGTCCGCGCCGGGGACTTCGGCATAGTGCGCCGCGTGATGCGTCTCAGCCCACGCATACAGCGGGTGGTCCCGCTCCCCGGCCGCGTGGACCGCGGCGAGGGTGCCGCGCCCGCGGTGGATGACATGGCCGTCGGCGGTGAAAGGGAACGCGGCCGTCTGGATACCCTGCCGCGCGGCGGAGGCCAGCAGGTCGGACGAGGGGTCGCCGCCGTCGGTGAACGGCCCGACCGATCCGCGCCAGACCACCGCCGGGTCGATGAGCAGGGAGAACAGGCCGAAGCGGCCGTCGGCGTGCCACCGGTCGTGCTGCGGCTCGCCGACCAGGGCCGCCGCGTGCTCGCGCGCGGTGCCGACGGCGGCGGACAGCACGTCGGGGCGGGTGGCCACGACGTCGGAGTCCAGGACCCAGACCCACTCCGGATGCGGGCCCGGCCGGGCGGCGAGGTGGGAGATGCCCTGGTTGAGGCCGGGGCCGTGCTGGCGGTTGCCGTCGTTGGCGAGCAGGGTGCACACCCCGGCGCGCGCCGCCTCGGCGAGGTACTGCGCCGATCCGTCGCCGGAGCCGTTGTCCACGACCACGATCTCCAGGTCGGGCCAGGCCACGATGGTGCGCAGCGACCACAGCAGGAAGGCGGTCAGCTCGCGGGTGTTGTACGAGACCGTCACGACCGCGACGCGGCCGGCGGCCACCGTCGGGGCCCGCGGCCACCACACTGGTTCAGCCGTCACCCGCAGCAGCCTGGCACGCGGTGCTCGGCGCGTCAGCTGGATTCCCGGCGCAGCTGGCGCAGGGTCCAGCCCCGGCCGGTGGCGTCAAGGCCCTGTGTCGCGGCCGTGAACAGCTCCGCGGCGCGGCGGTAGGACAGGCGTCCGCGGCCGGTCACCGCGCACCGGTCGCTGGCCGGGGTGTCGGCCGGCGCACGCCGGTCGGTGAGGAACAGGGGTCCGGAGGGGCGGCCCGCGGCGAGGATCGCCAGCAGGGCTCCGGTCGCGGCCCGCCAGTGCAGTGGTTCGCCGGCCAGGCGCGGGTGGGTGCGGCGGCGGTTCGGGTCGAGGTCGTGGACGTCGAGGGCGAGGATGCGTTCGATGCCGCCGCCGCTGTCGTAGACGGCGTGCCACAGTGCCTGCTCGCGCAGCGGTACGGGGAGGCGGAGGACGGCGCGGGCCTGGTCGTCGGTCAGCGGTTCGACGCCCGGGGCGGTCGCGGCGCGCCGGCGGATCGCGGCCGTGGGGTCGCAGGTCACCCATTCGCGGGCCCGCCACCAGGACAGGGCGCTGCGCAGGATCGCCAGTTCGCGGTTCGCGGTGCGGGCGCCGACCGCCGCTTCGCGGGCTGCGAATCCGGCTTCCAGGCGGGACGGCGCGGAGGCGCTGTCGAGCAGGGCGAGCGGGACCACGGGTGCCGGCGCGCCGCGACGGGCCGCGCCGACCGGGGAGGGCCGGTCGACCAGCATCCAGGCCCAGGTGGTCAGCGCGATCCGGTACACCCGCTGCGAGGCGGCGCTCAGGCCCGCCGAGGCCAGGAACCGCTCGACCGCGACCGCGTATTCGACGGGAGGTGCGAATTCCGGAGCTACCGCAGTAAACACTGTCCTGTCCCCTCCCTGCGATTCTTTTCTAGGAAGTGTAATACAGCAGGTTAGGCGGGGTGTTTACTGCGGCAGACGGCACCTCATATAACCTTTAGGCAAAGAGACTCAACTTGGTCGCAGAAAACTCTTGAGCGGCCGCGGGCGAAGTGGCCACGCTCCGTGCTGTGTCTCGAATGTTCTCCGCGTTGGCGGACAAGGATTTCCGCTGGTTCTTCACCGGCTACCTGACCTCCAAGCTCGGCAGCGCCATGGCCCCGGTGGCCATCGCGTTCGCCGTCCTGCACACCGGCGTGGGGCCGGGCGGGCTGGGGTGGGTGATGGCCGCGCGCATCGTGCCGGTGGTGCTGCTCCTGCTGCTCGGCGGGGTTTTCGCCGACCGGCTCGGCGGGCGGCGGGTGATGATCGCCTCGGACCTGCTGCGCTGCGCGGCGCAGGCCGCGTTCGGCCTGCTGGTGCTCACCGGGCACGCCACGCTCACCGCGATGATCGTGGCGTCGGTGCTGTCCGGCGTCGGCGAGGGCGTCTTCAGTCCGTCGCTGCAGGCGCTGATCCCGCGGCTGATCCCGGCCGGGCCGCGCGGCGACGCCAACGCGCTGCTCAGCGTGGCCGTGTCCGGGGCGGGGGTGGCCGGGCCGGCGCTCGGCGGGATGATCGCGGCGGTCTTCGGCGGGGCCACGGGGCCGGCGTCGGTGTTGTTCTTCGACAGCGCCAGCTATGCGGTGAGCATCGTGGTGCTGCTGCGGCTGGCGCACGTGCCGCAGCCCGAGCCCGGCGAGGGGTCCACGATCATCAGGGACCTGCGGGAGGGCTGGGACGAGTTCCGCTCCCGGACCTGGCTGTGGCTGACGACGGTGCAGTTCGGGTTCTTCAATGCGCTGGTGTGGGCGCCGTACCTGGTGCTGGGGCCGGTGGTGGCCGAGCACCGGCTGAGCGGGGCCGGCGCGTGGGGGCTGGTGCTGGCCTCGAACAGCGCCGGGGCGATCCTGGGCGGGCTGGCGCTGCTGGGGCGCAGGCCGAGGCGGCCGTTCCTGGTCTCGCTGGTCGCCGCGTTCGGGTACGTGTTCACCCCGGCGCTGCTGGCCAGCAGCCTGCCGCTGCCGTTCGTGTGCGCCGCGGCGGCGGTCACCGGCGTCGGCGGCGCGGTCGGGTCGGCGCTGGACACCACGGTGATGCAGCAGCGGGTGCCGGTCGAGGTGCTGGGCCGGATCACGGCGTACCAGACGCTCGGCGCGTTCGCGCTCGGGCCGCTGGGCCTGGTGATCGCAGGGCCCTTGGGCTCGGCGTTCGGGGTGGCGGCGTTCCTGGCGTTCGGGGCGGTGTTCCAGTTCGCGACGGTCGCGCTGATCCTCGCTGTGCCCGCTGTGAGGCGTCTTGACCTGGAAGATACCGACTTGTCGGAACCCTCCGCTACGGTGGTCGAAACAGTGATCGAACCCTCACCATCAGGAGGCTGACCATGACCGCCGCCCGCACCACCGCTGCCGCCGCCGCCGCTGAAGGCTGGATCAGACACCCCGACCAGGTCCGCCGCCGAGCCGGCCGAGCGATCTGGGACGCGGCCGAATCCGAGCCGGACCCGCTGGCCGCCATCGACGCCGCCCGCCGCCTGGCCGCCGACCTCGTGGACCGCCTGGCCCGCACCGCCCCCGAAGGCGACCATCTGGCCACCTGCCTGGCGCACGCTCGCGGCCCCGATCCGGGCCCGGCGGACCTCAGCCTGACCGCCGACCCCGGCCTGACCGCGAACCCCAGCCTGACCGCGAACCCCGGCCTGTCGGCAGACCCGGGCCTGGCGGCGGACCTGGCCCTGACCCGCCGCGGCCGCCGCTGCCGCACCGACCGCGAAGGCGCCGGCACCACCTTCGGCGGCCTGCTGGTCCTCGGCGCCCTCACCGGCGCGCCGATCGGCCTGCTGCTGCGCAGCTGCCGCGACCCCCGCCACACGGCCGGCGGCCACGAGTCCACGCTGCGCGGCTGGGTGCTCCGCGACCGGCACGCGCACCCCCTGAGCCGAGGCGCCGTCCGGACCATCGCGCACGCCGGCCGCCGACCCCATCCCGCGCTGCCGCGGCACCCGGAGGAGGGAACACAGTATGAAAAGGCTTACTCGCTCTACGCCGAGGGGGAAGAAGGCTGATGCGAGGAGGTGGCCTTGGTGGCGACGGCCGACCCGGACCGGACCGGGGGTGAGGACGAACGGGATGGTGACGCGCGCGGCCGCCGGCCAAAGCGCCGCCGCTTCCTCCCCCACCGCGCCCCCGACGACGCCCAGGCCGCCGCCTTCCGCGACTCCCTCGCCGACCGCCTCGTGGCCGAGGGCGCCGTCACCACGCCCGAGGTCGCGGCCGCCGTACGTGCCGTGCCGCGGCACACCTTCACGCCGGGGCTGTCACTGGAGCAGGCGTACGCGAACCAGGTCGTGTTCGTGAAGCGCGACCGGTTCGGGGTGCCGACGAGTTCGGTGAGCGCGCCGGACATTCAGGCGATCATGCTGGAGCAGGCCGGGATCCGGCCCGGTATGCGGGTGCTGGAGATCGGGTCGGGCGGATACAACGCCGCGCTCATGGCCGAGCTCGCCGGGGCCGGCGGGGAGGTGACGACCGTTGACATCGATCCGGCGGTGACCGAGCGCGCGCGGCGCTGTCTGGACGAGGCCGGCTACGCCGATGTGCGCGTGGTGACCGCCGATGCCGAGGCCGGGGTGGCCGCCGGTGCGCCGTACGACCGCATCGTGGTGACGGTCGAGGCCTGGGATCTGCCGCCGGCCTGGGCCCGGCAGCTGACGCCGCGCGGGCGCCTCGTCGTGCCGCTGCTGCTGCACGGCATGACCCGCTCCATCGCCTTCGACCGCGAGGGCGACCGCCTGATCAGCCGTTCCACGCAGCTGTGCGGCTTCGTCAAGATGCAGGGCATCGGCAGCCACGCCGAGAAAGGGCTCACGCTCAACGACGGCGACCTCGTCATCGACGCCGACGACCTGCGGGCGATCCCCGAGGCCGCACGGATCGAGGCGCATCTGCGGACCCCGCGCGCCGAGCGCTGGTCCGGCGTCCGAGTGTGGCGCTGGGAGCCGTGGGACACCCTGCCGCTCTGGCTCGCCACCGCCTTCCCCGGCTACTGCCAGCTCACGGTCCTCGTTCCGGGAGCGCCGGCTGTCCCGGGCGCGCCGGGCGCCCCCGGCACCGAACCCCTGGAGCCGGCGCTGGCCGCCGCCACGCCCGCGGTCGCCACGGCCACCGGTTTCGCGCACCTCATCGCGCGCCCGCGCCCCGACGGCCGCATCGAACTCGGGGCGCACGCCTTCGGGCCGGACGCCGCCGACCTCGCCGCCGCGCTGGCCGCCGAGATCACCGCGTGGAACGACGAACAGCGCCTCGGCTCCGGACCGGTGATCACCGCCTGGCCGGCCGGCGCCCCGGAACCGCGAGCCGACCTGCTCGTCGCCAGGAAGCACGTCCGGCTGGCCGTGGACTGGCCGCCCGCATCGAGATGAGGCAAATCGGGTAAAGGGAAATCGTCGCTCTGTGCGAAGCACCGACGGGGAGGAAGACCGACCCATGCGACCCTCGACTCGATCCCGATTCCGAACTCGATCCCGAACCGGCACTGGCTCCGGCTCTGGCACCGGCACCGGCACCGGCACCGGCAGCCGCCGCAACGCATGCACCCGCGCCACCGCGCTGCTCTGCTGCGCCGCGGCCCTCGGCCTTTCCGCCGCCTGCGGCACCAGCCACAAAAAGCCCGCGGCCTCCCCGACCGGTACCACACCGACCGCCCCACCGGCCGTCTCCTCCGCCGGCGACGTCTCGCCCCTCACCGGCCTGCCGGGAGCAGCCGGGAAGATCCTGGCCGTCAAGATCGACAACATCGTCTACGCGCGCCCGCAGACCGGCCTGGCCTCCGCCGACGTCGTCTACGCCATCGAAGTCGAGGGCGGCCTGTCCCGCTTCCTGGCCATATACGACGCCAACCACCTCCCGGCCGGCGGCAAGATCGGACCGGTGCGCAGCGCCCGCGAGAGCGACCTGCCGATCCTCGAGCAGTACGGCAAGGTCGACTTCGCCTACTCCGGCGCCCTCAGCCTGTTCCTGCCGGTGCTGGCCTCCGCGAACGTCTTCAACGCCAGTCCCGACCAGGACGGCGCCGCCTTCTCGCGCGACGACTCGCGCATCGCCCCGTACAACGAGTACCTGAACCCGACCAAGGTGCTGACCGACTTCCCGAACACCGCCGCCGCAAAGGACGTCGGATTCCGCTTCGGCGACGCCCCGGCCGGCGGCGTGCCGACCGCGACCGCCACCGCGCGCATGCCCGCGGCGTCCTTCACCTTCACCTGGGACGCGGGCAAGGGCGAGTACCTGATCGCCATGGACGGCAAGGCCGCCTCCACCACCGACGGCGGTCCGCTCGGCGCGCCGACCATCGTGCTGCAGAAGGTCGCCGAGACCACCTCGCCGCGCGGCTTCCACGACGTGCCCGACCAACTCTCGCCCTACGCCCCGACCGTCGGCACCGGCCAGGCCGTGGTGCTGCGCGACGGCGACTCCTACACCGGCACCTGGTCCCGGCCGACCGACGCCGACCCGACCAGCTTCACCTTCGACGGCCGGCCGATGACCTTCCACCCCGGCCAGGTGTGGATCGTGCTCACTCCGCAGTAGCCGGCGGCGAGCGCACTACAGTTCGCGCACAAGGGCGACGACCGGCTCGAACAGCTCCAGCTCGCCGTCCAGACACTCCATGCCGAAAGACCTTGCCTTTTCGTTGAGCGCGACGAGACGGAACAGCAACGCCCGCACCAGCATCTGGGGGAAGTCCGCACCCGTGCTCGCCAGCGCCAACTGGTCCGGGCCGGCACCGAACCACAGCAGCCCGTCAACCACGACGATCGCGTCGGCATAGGCCGCCGGGCGCCAGTACGGCGAGAAGTCGATGACCGCCGGCAGACGGCCGGACGCGGTCAGGACGTTGCCGCTGAGATCGCCGTGGATCACCTGATTGGTCACGTGAACAGGACGAAGAAGCGAATACAGGACACGCAAGAGGCCGGCGACGCGGGCGAGCGGCTCGACGCGGGCTTCCGCCCCACGCCACTCGGTCGCCGAGGGCCCAGCGATGGTCCCGCCGCCCAAGGAACGACGGACACGGCTCGGCGCGAAGCGCCTCGTGGAAGGCTCGGCCGGCGGCCACCACAGCAGCCCAGTCCGCAGCCGGTTCGCTCACACCGTCGATCCTGCCGAAGGCACTCCAGCCCGATGCGACGAACGAGCCGTCACGGGTTCGCAAGGGCCGTGGCACGCGAAAGCCCTCGCCCTCCACACTGTCGAGCACCCGCGCGCACCACTCGGCCTCCTCGACGTCATCGACCGGCTTGAGCACCGCATCGCCAACCTGAACACTGCGGCCCTCACCACCGGGCAGCGCGACCGGATTGCCCGTCAGCCCGAACGCCTCCAGCACGGCGCGATCCGGCGAAGCATTCGCGGAAGCAAGATCTGCCATGCCCGGCATCCTTCACCACCGGCACCGGTCTGAGCACCTCGATTCAGCCGGGCACCCTCAGGCCACGAACCCGGACCTGCGCCACCGCTTCAACGTCGGACCGCCCATCAGCCCGAGCTCCTCGAAGAACGGCACCACCTTCGCCGCCGCCCGCCGCTTCACCTCCAGGTGGTGCGGATTCCCCTTCGCCATGCGCCGCGCGGCCTCCGGGTCGGCGATCCCGACACGCCGGTACACGGCCGGGTTCGCCATGAACTCGCCGACTATCACCGCGCTCTCCGCGGCGACCAGCCGCGCGTGCTCGCGCTCCAGCCGCCCGGCGCGTGGCAGCCGCCGGGCCAGCGCCTCGCGGGCGTAGCTGACGTGCCGGGTCTCCTCGATCACGTGGATCTTCGACACCTGCCGCACCAGCGGCTGCACCCGCTCGTCCCGGATCATCTCGCGCTGCATCACGTCGACGATCTCCTCGCCCATGAGCGTGCCCACCCACATCGGCGCGCCCTGCAACAGCACCGGGACGTACCGCCCCAGGGTGTTGAGGTACCCGGGCCGGCCGTACGGCCGCGCGCCGACCGTCTCGATCATCCGGATGAACATCAGCGAGTGCCGGCACTCGTCCCCGACCTCGGTGTACGCGTACTGCACGTGCCGGGATTCGGGCCGGTGCCGCTCGTAGGCCATCTTCAGCAGCATGCGCATGAGGATGGTCTCGAACCAGATCCCCATCGACATGATGTTGACGATCTCCTGCTTGCTCAGCTCGATCCGCTGCTCGGGCGTCATGCGCTCCCACAGCGGCGTGCCGTACAGCGAGACGTGCTCGGGCACCGCGTAGAACAGGTCGGAGGGCTGCGGCTGGTCCCAGTCGACCTCGTGCACCGGGTCGAAGGAGTGCTTCGCGGACGCGTCCAGCAGCCTGGCCGCCACCTGCTCACGGTCGAGCGTCCTGCGCGCCATGTCCCTCTCCCCTCGCCTGTCGTGTTACCGGCGGTAACCCCAGGGCAAGCATGGCTGCTATTGGACCAGGCGTCAAGAATCCCGGACCCGTTCCGTCCCCGACGCCGTTAGGGTGGAAAGCCGAGTCCTCGAGGGGGAGCGCGTGCGCCGCGGAGAAGTGTGGTGGGCCGATCTGGACGAGCCGCGGCCGGTGGTGCTGCTCTCCGGCGACCCGGTCTGCGGGTTCGAGGCACTGCAGGTGGTGGCGCCGTCCGGCATCGACATCAGCGGGTTGGGCATCGAGGTGTCGATCGGCGCCGTCGAGGGGCTGCCCCACGACGGGGTGCTGCGGCTGGTCCTGCCGCACCCGGACTTCGTGTTCTGCACCTGGCTGACCACCGTCACGGCCGCCTCGCTCATCAGGCCGGCCAAGGTTCTGACGCCGGAGAAGCTCGAGGAGATCGACGAGGCGCTGCGGCGCTCGGCCGAGCCGCGCGAACCGGAGGCCGATGCCACCGCCCGGCTCAACGCCATCAGGGATGCGCTGCGGCGTGGCGAGCTGCGGCCGTAGCGGCCGCGCGGTACGCCAGCGCCGGGGGCTGGATCAGTGCCATGCTGGGCGGCTGAAGTGAGCCGTCCGACGAGGGAGTGATCGTGGTCCACCGACACGACGACAACGACGCGGTGATAGACCCGGCCTACACCAAACGCCTGGGATGTGTGAACGTCCCGAAGAACAAACTGCCCGACCAGGAGACCTCGCCACAGGCCGTCTACCGGATGATCCACGACGAGCTGCTGCTGGACGGGAGCTCGCGGCTGAACATGGCCACGTTCGTGACGACGTGGATGGATCCCGAGGCCGAGAAGCTCATGGCCGAGACGTTCGACAAGAACATGATCGACAAGGACGAGTACCCGCAGACCGCCGAGATCGAGCGGCGCTGCGTCAACATCGTCGCGAACCTCTTCCACGCGCCCTCGACCGGCGACGCGATCGGCGTGTCGACCATCGGGTCCTCCGAGGCGGTCATGCTCGGCGGGCTGGCGATGAAGTGGAAGTGGCGCCAGCGGCGGGAGGCCGCGGGGCTCGGCACGGACCGGCCGAACCTGGTGATGGGCTCCACCGTGCAGGTCGTGTGGGAGAAGTTCTGCCGGTACTGGGACGTCGAGCCGCGCTACGTGCCGGTGGCGCACGACCGGTTCACCGTCGACGCCGACGAGACCATGACGTACGTGGACGAGAACACCATCGGCGTGGTGCCGATCCTGGGCACCACGCACACCGGCGAGTTCGAGCCGATCAAGGACATCCACGACAAGGTCGTGGCCTACAACGCCGAGCACGGCACCGACATCGCGATCCACGTGGACGCCGCGTCGGGCGGTTTCGTCGCGCCGTTCCTGCACCCGAGCCTGGAGTGGGACTTCCGGCTGCCGCAGGTGAAGTCGATCAACGTCTCCGGCCACAAGTACGGGCTGACCTACCCCGGCATCGGGTTCGTGGTCTGGCGCTCGGCCGAGGACCTGCCCCAGGACCTGATCTTCCACGTCAACTACCTGGGCGGCGACATGCCGACCTTCACCCTCAACTTCTCCCGCCCCGGCAACCAGATCGTGGGCCAGTACTACAACTTCATCCGGCTCGGCCGGGACGGCTACACCAAGGTCATGGAGGGCCTGCGGGACACCGCGCGCTTCCTGGCCGACGGCATCGCGCGCCTGGACGCCTTCGAGGTGATCAGCGACGGCACCGACATCCCGGTCCTGGCGTTCAAGCTCGCCGACCCCAGCCGGTTCACCGTCTTCCACGTCTCCGACGAACTCCGGCGCGACGGCTGGCAGGTGCCGGCCTACACCATGCCGCCGAACGCCGAGGACATCGCGGTCCTGCGCATCGTGGTCCGCGAGGGCTTCAGCCGCGATCTGGCCGAGTCGCTGCTGGCCGCCCTGGGCCGGGCCGTGGCCCGCCTGACCACCACCACGCCTGCGCACGACGCCAGCTCAGGGTTCGCACACACCTGATCGCCGGCGACCGTTTCCGTTCGAGGGACGCCCGGGCTGGTCGGTCCACGCCGGCCGGCCCGGAAGGCCCTTGAACGTTCGCCACCGGGTCACGCCGATCACCGCCCGGCGACGACCGGCCGCAGCACCTCCTCCAGCGGCGTCGCCTTGAGTCCGAACTCCGCCTCGATGCGGCCGGAGTCCACCACGAACTCGGCGTGCGACATGTGCGCTTGCTCCTCGAACTCGGCCCACAGCGGCGAGGTCAACGACAACAGCGCGATGTCGTGATCGGTCAGCGTCTCAAGCCGCGGCGCGGGCGCTCCGGCCAGCTCGGCCAGCAGCGTGGCCACCTCCCGCACCGTGGCGTTGGTGACCGGGGCGTGCCAGGCGCGGCCCAGGGCGCGTTCGTCGCCGGCCAGGGTGACCAGGGCGCGCGCCGCGTCCTCGATCGCGGTGAAGCCGGTGGCCAGATCCAGCGCGGCGGGGGTCAGGGCGAGCTGGCCGGCGAGTACCCGGGGCTCGACGGTGAAGGTGAACGAGGAGAACGCGCCGGCGCCGAGGAACTGGCCGGCCCGCACCTCGGTCACGCGCACGCGTCCGGCGGTGTGCGCCTCCAGGGCCTCCTGCCACATCAGGGCTCTGGTACGGCCCTTGCGGCCGGTGGCCAGCAGCGGCAGGTCCTCGGTGACCGGGCCGTCCACGGGTCCGTAGCCGTAGAGGTTGCCCAGCATCACGTAGTCCGCGCCGCTGCGCTCCGCGGCGGCGAGGACCGACCGGAACAACGGCGCGAGGACCTCCGGCCAGAGGTGGTACAGGGCCGCCGCGCAGTTGAACACCGTCTCAGCACCCTGGCAGAGGTCGGCGAGCGCCTCGGTGTCGTTCGCGTCCAGGACGACCGGCTCGACCAGTTCGTGATCGGCCGAGGTGCCGCGGCGGCTGACCAGCCGCACGCGCTCACCCCGGTCGGCGAGCAGGCGGGCGGTGGCCAGTGCGGTGCCGCCGGCGCCGACGATGACGTGGAAGGACATGGCTGTACTCCGGGAATTCGTGATGGGCCTGGCCCGAGGGAACACGCGAACGCGTGCGGGCGCTGCTCTCACTGTGCGCGCCGGGCATCAGGGCACGGCAGTGCTCTGGCGGCCACGTACCCGGAGGATCCGGCCATGACCAATCCCTTGCATCCCGCGTCGCCCTCGCACCGTGTGGTGTTCTTGGTGGTGCCGCCGGTCATGGCCCACGACCTGTCGGTGGCCCAGGCTATATTGGGCGACGCCGGACAGGGCGCCTACGACCTGCGCGTGACCACGCCGGATCCCGGGCTGGTCGAGACCGTCGCGGGGCCGGAGCTCGCGATCCGCGAAGGGCTTGAGCACGTCGGACGGGCGGACACGGTGTTCGTCATCGGCGGGGGCGCCCGGCCGGGCATCGACGACCGCGTGGCCGGCGCGCTGCGTACGGCGGCCGCGGCGGGAAAGCGCATCGTCGGCTGCTGCACCGGGGTGTTCGTCCTGGCGCGCGCCGGTCTGCTCGACGGCCGGCGTGCCACCACGCACTGGCACCTGCTCGACCGGCTCGCCGAGGACCACCCGCGGATCACGGTCGAGCACAGGGCCCTGTACGTCGAGGACGGCCCGGTGCTCACCTCGGCCGGAGCGGCCGCCGTCATCGAGCTGTGCCTGCACCTGATCCGCTCCGACCACGGTGCCGCGGCGGCTGTGGCGGCGGGCGACCTGGTCGTGGCGGGCCCGGCCCGGTCCGCCGATCACCCGCAGCCGACCGCGGCCGCCGCGCCCGCGAAACCGCGCCCGGACCGGTCCCTGGCCGCCACGAGGGCCTGGGCCCACGAGCGGCTGAGCGCCCCGCTCGCCCTGGCCGACCTCGCCGCGCACGCCAAAGTCAGCGAACGGACCCTGACCCGCCGCTTCCACGCCGAGACCGGTCTCAGCCCTCTGCAATGGCTGCTGCGTCAGCGCATCGACCGGGCCCGGCAGCTGTTGGAGACCACGGACCTGACCATGGACCGCGTCGCCGAACACTGCGGCCTGGGCAGCCCGGACTCACTGCGGCACCACTTCGTCACCCACCTCGGCCAGACCCCGAGTTCCTACCGGACCAGATGGCGGTAGCGGCGGCAGCCGGTCACTTCTGCTTGGTGCGAACGCCTTCCTCGATCCGCCGCCCGATCTCCGCGTCGATGTTCCGCCAGTACTCGTAAGCGCGTTCGAGGACCGGATCGCTCACGCCGTCCAGCAGATGCCCGACCACGTTGTCGACGAGGCGGTCGCGCGCGGCGTCGTCCAAGACCTCCCGGACCAGCGTCCCGGCCTGGCCCCAGTCGTCGTCCTCGGCGTGCAGCGTGGCGGCGGCGCGCACCATCTCGCCGTCCACCGGCCAGCCCGCGGGTTCGGCGGAGCGGTCGGGGTCGGCCTGCGGGCCGCCCTTGGAGTTCGGCGCGTACACCGGGTCGCTCGCGTAGTGGTACCGCATCCGGCCGGCCGTGTTGTAGTTGTGCGGCGGGGTGATGGGGGCGTTGACCGGCAGCTGGCTGTAGTTGACGCCGATGCGGGCGCGGTGGGCGTCGGCGTAGGAGAACATGCGGCCCAGCAGCATCTTGTCCGGGCTCGGCCCGACGCCGGGGATCAGGTTGCTGGGCTCGACCGCCAGCTGCTCGATCTGCGAGTGGTAGTCGTTGGGGTTGCGGTCCAGGGTCATCCGGCCGACCTCGATGAGCGGGTAGTCGCCGTGCGGCCACACCTTCGTCAGGTCGAAGGGGTTGAAGCGGTAGCCGGGGGCTTCCGCGTACGGCATGACCTGCACCTTCAGCGTCCAGGACGGGTGCTCGCCGCGTTCGATGGCGGTCCACAGGTCGCGCAGGTGGTAGTCGCTGTCCGAGCCGGCCAGCGCGTTGGCGTCGTGCTGGGTCAGGAACTCCACGCCCTGATCGGTGATGAAGTGGTACTTGACCCAGGACTTCTCGCCGGACGCGCTGATCCACATGTAGGTGTGGCTCGAATATCCGTTCATGTGCCGCCAGCTGCGCGGGATGCCGCGGTCCCCCATCAGCCAGGTGACCTGGTGCGCCGACTCCGGGGACAGCGTCCAGAAGTCCCACTGCATGTCGTGGTCGCGCAGGTTGTTGTCGGCGCGGCGCTTCTGCGAGCGGATGAAGTGCTGGAACTTCAACGGGTCGCGCATGAAGAACACCGGGGTGTTGTTCCCGACCATGTCGTAGATGCCGTCGGCGGTGTAGAACTTCAGCGCGAACCCGCGGGGGTCGCGCCAGGTGTCCGGGCTGCCGTGCTCGCCGGCGACGGTGGAGAACCGCGCCACCATGTCGGTGGTGGTACCCGGCTGGAACACCACGGCCTTGGTGTAGGCGCTGACGTCGCCGGTGACCACGAAGTGGCCGAACGCGCCGCCGCCCTTGGCGTGCGGCTGCCGTTCGGGGACGCGTTCGCGGTTGAAGTTCGCCATCTGCTCGATCAGGTAGTGATCGTGCAGCAGGATGGGACCGTCCGGGCCGGCCGTCAGCGAATGCTCGTCGCTGGCGACCGGGATCCCCGCGTCGGTGGTCGTCGGGTTGGGCTGCGCGCCTGCCATCGTCGTCCTCTCCTCGCGAACCGGGCCGTGAGTCCCAGCCTTGGGTATCGGAGGAAATCCGGCAAACGGAACGGATCACCCGCCCCAGGGCTCGACCTCGGTCCGGACCGGCTCCCCGGAGGCCGCCGCCCGGTCGATGGCCAGCGAGACCAGATGGTCCTGGCAGGCCTCGGCCAGCGGATACGGCGCCGGGCCCCGGTCGCGCACCCAGTCCGCGGTCGCGGTCAGCAGGGCCGCGATCGCGATCTCCTCGTCCATCAGCCGCAGCCCGGTGAACGGGTTGCGCCAGACGACCTGTCCGTCGAAGGACAGGTGCTCGGTGTCGTGGCCGTCCAGGTTGAGATCGTGCCCGAGTTGCGAGCGCACCAGGGACGAGCGCAGCACCGTGCGCGGGCCGCCCCAGCGGACGACGGTGTCGTCGGCGATCTCGCCCAGGCTGCCGCGGATCAGGATCCGGCGCAGCCGCAGGCGGTTGTGCCACTGGTTGTCGGTGAAGTCGTACAGCCCCGAGCGGCCGTCGCCGAAGTCGAGCGTGGCCAGCGTGGTGGTGACGTCCTTGGGCGTGGCGTCGTCGGTCCAGCCGTCCCGGGTCAACGGATCGAGCAGCGGCGCGGTGAAGGTGGAGGCGCTGACCCGGACCGGCCCGGACCCGGCGTCCAGCAGGCCCCTGATCATCGAGACCGCGTGGTATCCGTGCGTCGAGGAGACCTGGACGGAGGACGGCCGGCCGATCACGCCGCGCCGCACCAGTTCGCGCCGCGCGGCGTGCCCCGGCATCAGCAGGTACTGCTCGGCCACCTGGACCAGGCCCCGGCCGCCGACTTCGGCCCACAGCGCCCGCAGCCCGGCGGCGTCCGGCGCGGGCGGCGTCTCGGCCAGGACCGGGACGCCACTGCCCACGACCGCGGCGGTGATCTCCGGCGTGGCGGGCCACGACACGGAGACCACGATGAAGTCAGGGTGCTGCTTCGCGATGAGGTCGGCCGGCGACAGGTACACCGGCACGCCCCAGCGGCGCCCTACCTCCTCGACACTGGCCGCCCGCCGGACCGCGGCGCCCACCAGCGTCAGCCGCTCGGGAAGCAGGGCGGCCAGGCGCGCGAAGAAGTCCGCGCGCCAGCCGCCGCCGACGATGCCGAAGGTGACCGGGGTGCTCATGCCGCGTCCAGCCTCCCGAACTCCTCCGCCGAGAGCACCAGGTCCGCCGCCGCGACCGAGTCGCGGATCGTCTCCGGCCGCGAGGAGCCCGGGATCGGGATCACCACAGGGGCCTTGGCCAGCATCCAGGCCAGGCACACCTGCTGCGGGCTCACCCCGTGCGCCGCCCCGACCTCGGCGAACGCCCCGAAGCGCGAGCCGAGGTCGCCGGCGTGCGAGATGCCGCCGAGCGGGCTCCAGGGCAGGAAGGCCAGGCCCAGCACCGCGCACAGCTCCAGTTCGGGCTCGCTGGTGCGGAAGCGCGGCGAGAACTGGTTCTGCACACTCGCCAGCCGGCCGCCCAGGATCTCGTTGGCCTGGTGGATCTGCTTGGTGCTCGCGTTGGAGATGCCCGCCTGCCGGATCTTGCCCTCGTCCAGCAGGTCGCGCAGGGCGCCGATCGAGTCCTCGTAAGGGACCTTCGGGTCGGGGCGATGGAACTGATACAGGCCGACGGCCTCGACGCCGAGCCGCTTCAGCGAGGCCTCGCAGGCCTGCTTCAGGTGCTTCGGCGAGCCGTCGACGGTCCAGGTGCCGTCGCCCGGCCGCAGATGGCCGCCCTTGGTCGCCACCAGCACGTCCGAGGTGTCGCCGCCGTAGGAGGCCAGGGCGCGCGCGATGAGGCTCTCGTTGTGGCCGACCTCGTCGGCGAAGGTGTGGTAGGCGTCCGCGGTGTCGATGAGGGTGACGCCGGCTTCCAGGGCGGCGTGGATGGTGGCGATGGAACGCTGCTCGTCCGGGCGGCCCTCGATGGACATCGGCATGCCGCCGAGTCCGATGGCGCTCACGGTGGTCTCGCCGATGCGGCGCGTGTGCATGGGTGTTCCTCTCCGCGTCGTGCAATCTGCTTCGGCCCAAGCCTTCCCGCCGGGAATTCACCGTGTCCAACACGAGTTCCCGATGTCATTGAGCACCGCCGCCGATGAATGGGGCCCGACGTGGAACTGCGCCAACTCGAGCACTTCGTGACGGTCGCCGAGGAGTGCCATTTCACCCGCGCCGCCAAGCGGCTGCACATCGCCCAGTCCGGCCTGTCGGCGTCGATCCAGTCGCTGGAGCGCGAGCTGGGCGCGCCGCTGTTCCTGCGCAGCACGCGCCAGGTGCGGCTGACGCCGGAGGGGTTGGCGCTGCTGGTGGAGGCGCGGCGGACGCTGGCGGCCAGCACCGCGGCGAAGGACGCGGTCTCCGCCGTGCGCGGCCTGTTGCGCGGCACCCTGGCGATCGGCTCATTGCAGTGCCTGCACGCGATCCACGTCCCGGCGCTGCTGGCCGGGTTCGTCCGGGCCCACCCGGGACTGGAGGTGAGCCTGCGCCACGGCGGCTCGAGCCACCTGACCGACCTGGTCCGCGGCGGCCGCCTGGACATCGCCTTCGTCTCCCGGCCCCGGCACCCGCCCGAGGAGGTCATCCTCACCGCCCTCGACGACGAACCGCTGGTCCTGGCCTGCCCGCCGGAGCACCGCTTCGCCGACTGCGAACAGGTCAAGCTCCAGGACCTGGCCGAGGAGCGCTTCGTCGACTTCACCCGGGACTGGGGCACCCGCGACCTGGCCGACCGGGTCCTGGCCGAAGCGGGGGTCGAACGCCGGGTCGCGCTGGAGGCCTCGGACGTGCACTCGCTGCTGGACCTGGTCTCCTACGGCCTCGGCGTGGCGCTGGTCCCGCAGTCCTTCACGGCGAAGACCGACCGCGTCCGCTTCCTGCCCTTGGCCGGCGACGTCCCGCGCTGGCAGACCGTGGCGGTGACCGCCGACCCGCACGGAGCGGCGGCCGCGGCGCTGCTGCGGGAGGTCGAGGCGGTGCGGCGGCCTGCTGCGACCAACGGCTGACGCCCGGCGCCCGGTACCCGGCGACCGGCGACCGGCATCCGGCACGCGGCACCCGGCACCCGGCACCCGGCACCCGGCACCCGGCATCCGGCATCCGGGTCAGCCTTCCGCGTCGCGCGTGCTGCGGAACCGCCGCCGGTAGCCCGCGGGGCTGATGCCCAGCCGGGCCACGAACGTGCGCCGCATGGTCTCCGCGCTGCCGAATCCGGACTCCCGCGCACTCCCCTCCACGCCGTGTCCGCCGTCCAGCAGCGACTTGGCGTGATCGATGCGGACCTGCTCGACGAACCGCGCGGGGGTGGTGCCGAGCTCGGCCGTGAACAGGCGCGTGAGCTGCCGGGTGCTGACCCCCAGCCGGGCGGACAGCGCCGCCGCGCTGTGGTCCAGCGCCGGCTCGGCGGCGATCAGGTCGACGAGGTCGCGCAGCGCGACCGTGCGCGCCGGCCGGACCCGCAGCGGCGCGGAGAACTGCGATTGCCCACCGGTCCGCTGCATGTACACGACCAGATCGCGGGCCACGCCGCGGGCCAGATCGGCCCCGTGGTCGCGCTCCACCAGCGCCAGGCTCAGATCGATACCGGCGGAGACCCCGGCCGAGGTGAACAGCTGGCCGTCCTGGACGAACAGCGCGTCCGGCTCCACCCGGACCTTCGGGTAGGCGCGCGCCAACAGGTCCGCGTGCTGCCAGTGCGTGGTGGCGCGCCGGCCGTCGAGCAGCCCGGCGGCGGCCAGGACGAAGGAGCCGGTGCAGATCGACACCACGCGGTCCGCACGCGGGAACAGGCCGCGCACCGCCTCGATCAGGTCGGCCGGGATCGGTGCGGTCACGAGGTTGTCGCCGCCGGCGACCACGACCGTGTCCGGCGCGGTGACGTCGGCGGCTCGGCCGTCGACGGGCATCCGCATTCCCACCGAGGTACTGACCGCCTCGCCGGAGGCCGAGACGTAGCTCAGGGTGTACCGGGCACCGGCGCGATCGGCCGTGGCGAACACTTCGGCGGGGCCTGCGACGTCGAGCATCTTCACGCCGTCGAAGACGACGATCACCACCTGCCGCCCGGGTGCGCCCATGGCCACATTCTAGAAACGATCACCCCCGTCCGATACTCGACGGTAACAATCTCGCCCCACCCTCTTGCCACGGCGTGAGCGGTCTGCCATTTTCACGGAACGAGGGACGCGACGCGGCCGATCGGTCCCGGCAAGGAACAACCACCTGTCGGGTTCTTGAGAGGTCACAGCATGAGCAGGCTTCATCGGGCGCGTACTCGTCTTCGTGCTCTGATTATGGGCACGGTCCTGGTCCCGGTCCTGGCCGCCACCACCACCGTGGTCGGCGCCGGCGGGGCGCACGCGGCCACGCCGGGCGGGTCGCCGTGGGTCGTCTCCGTCGGCGACAGCTACATCTCCGGCGAGGCCGGACGATGGGCCGGCAACACCGACAACGACAGCTCGGAGATCGACGCGCTCGGTCCGACGGCGTACTACGACAACGCCGGCCACACCGCCGAGACCATCCCGCGCTGCCACCGCTCGCAGTCCGCCGAGATCTACATCGGCGGCGGCGTGAACGGGCTGAACCTGGCGTGCAGCGGCGCGGAGACCGCGACGTACACCGACAGCGGCAACTTCAAGCCGGGGCTGGACTTCTACAACTCCGGCAGCAACCAGGGCCAGGCCCTGATGCTGCAGAACTTCGCCGCCACGCACAAGGTCACGATGGTCGCGGTGTCGATCGGCGGCAACGACTTCAACTTCTCCTCGATCGTGACCACCTGCGTCGAGGACTTCCTGACCACGCCGTCGTGGTGGCCGTCGTACTGCAGCCAGGACTCCTCGGTGACGGGCAACTTCTCGGCGTCCAACGTCGCCACCGTGACCTCGCACATCGCGCAGGCGCTGCGCAACGTGCACCAGGCCATGGCCAACGACGGCTACGCCGACGGCGACTACACGATCCTGGTGCAGAACTACCCCTCGCCGATCCCGAACGCCTCGGGCTTCCGCTACTCGCAGTCCGGCTACACGCGCCAGTCCACCGGCGGCTGCGGCTTCTGGAACACCGACGCCAACTGGGCCGACGGCACCGCGCTGCCGACCATCTCCGGCGCGGTGTCCAACGCGGTCGCGCAGAGCGGGCTGGGCAACGTCAAGCAGCTCGACATCTCCTCGGCCTTCAACGGCCGCCGCCTGTGCGAGAACACCGTCGGCCTGCTGGAGGAAGAGGGCCTGAACTCCTGGACCAACCCCGGCGCGGTGGACAAGACCGAGTGGGTCAACCAGATCCGCACCGTCAGCACCATCGGCAGCAGCCCGTACTACATCCAGGAGTCGCTGCACCCGAACTACTGGGGCCAGCTGGCGCTGCGCAGCTGCGTGCGCCAGGCGTACAACAACGGCGCGGTGCGCAGCGGGAGCTGCACGATCGCCGGGACCGGCCTGGACGCCAACGGCGACCCGGTGATGGCGCTGCACTGACCGCACCAACTGAACAGGGCGCGGCACTGAAACAGGGTGCTGCTGCCCTTCACCTCGGCCGATGGCGTCGCACCACCGCAGTGGTGCGGCGCCATGGCAGTCTGATCAGATGGCTGACATCGTGATCAGGAAGACCCGCCCCGGCGATGGTGCGGCCCACGCTGCCGTCTGGCGCGACGTGGGCGAATTCTTCGCCGAGCTCAACCCTCACACCTTCCGTGTGCCGGCCGAGGAGGGACTGGCCGAATGGTTCGAGGAAGGCCACGCCGAATACGGCGGCCGGGAGGACATGCTGGGGCTGATCGCAGAGGTCGACGGCACCGTGGTCGGCGCCATCGCGGCGTCGCTGCTCGAACCGATCGAAAGCGCCGAACGGCAGGTACAACGCGACTTCTCCCGCCGGCGCCTGCACATCGACGCCCTCGGCATCCTGGCCACACACCGGCGCGGCGGGGTCGGAACCGCGTTGATGCAGGCCGCGGAAGAGTGGGGACGCTCCCACGGCGCGGAAGTGGTCCTGCTGGAGACCGAGAGCAACAATCCCTTGTCGATGGCGTTCTATGAGCACCGTATGGGTTTCAGCCCCGAGGTCGTGATCTTCCGCAAGGAGCTCACCGAGTGAGGAGCCAGGAGGGGACCGGCTCGGCGACGTCCGCGGCCTGGACGTCCTCGATCTCGGCTGCGGCCACAGATGGCTGGCGGACCCGCTCCAGCAGGCCGGTGCCCGCGTCACCGGCATCGACGGCATCGACGGCAGCGAGGCGCTCCTCGCCGAGGCCGCGGGCCGCCGTTCCGGCGTCGCGTTCGTCCGGCACGATCTGATACTCGCCCTCTCCTGTCGCAAACTCCCGGAGCCGGGTCCGGCCGCACCGCCGGCTCGTCACGACTCGCCCTCGTGACCCCTCACCTCACCCGACCGGCCCGGCGATCCGGGCCAGTCACCGCCCGCCGGTCACCGCCCTCCGGTCACCGCCCGCCGGGCTCCCCCGGCTCGCCGATCCGCGCCAGATCCCGCAGCCAGGCGTCCGCCGTGCCGTCCGACGGCGCGCGCCAGTCGCCGCGCGGCGACAGCGAGCCGCCGGCCAGCACCTTCGGGCCGTTCGGCATGGCCGAGCGCTTGAACTGGGCGAAGGCGAAGTAGCGGCGGAGGAAGTATTCGAGCCAGTGGCGGATCTGGTCCAGGTCGTAGGCGACGCGCTTGGCCGGCGGGAAGTTCGGGGGCCAGTCCCCGGTTTCGGCGTCGTGCCAGGCGTGCCAGGCCAGGAAGGCGGTCTTCGAGGGGCGGAAGCCGTGGCGCAGCACGTGGTAGAGCGTGAAGTCGTGCAGCGCGTAGGGGCCGATCTTGTCCTCGGTGGACTGCAGTTCCTCGCCGGGCACCAGCTCGGGGCTGATCTCGGTGTCCAGGATCGCCATCAGCGTCTCGCCGGTCTGCTCGTCGAACTGGCCGCTGCCGACCACCCAGCGGATCAGGTGCTGGATCAGGGTCTTGGGGACGCCGGAGTTCACGTTGTAGTGGCTCATCTGGTCGCCGACGCCGTAGGTGCACCAGCCCAGCGCCAGCTCCGACAGGTCGCCGGTGCCGAGCACGATGCCGCCGCGCTGGTTCGCCAGCCGGAACAGGTAGTCGGTGCGCAGACCGGCCTGGACGTTCTCGAAGGTGACGTCGTACACCGGCTCGCCCGAGGCGAAGGGGTGTCCCATCTCCTTGAGCATCAGCCGCGCGGTGTCGGTGATGTCGAGCTCTGCGGCGGTGACGCCCAGGGAGCTCATCAGCTTGTGGGCGTTGCCCTTGGTGTGCTCGCCGGTGGCGAAGCCGGGCATGGTGTAGGCCAGGATGTCGGTGCGCGGGCGGCCGGCGCGGTCCATGGCCCGGGCGGCGACGATCAGCGCGTGCGTGGAGTCCAGGCCGCCGGAGACGCCGATCACCACCTTGGGGCCGCCGATGGAGGCCAGGCGCTGCTGCAGGGCCGAGACCTGGATGTTGTAGGCCTCGTAGCAGTCCAGCGCCAGCCGGTCGGGGTCCGAGGGCACGAACGGGAACCGCTCGACCTCGCGGCGCAGCCCCAGGTCGGTGCCCGGCGGGTCGAGCAGGAACTCGACCTGCCGGAAGCCGCCGGTGGTCCCGGCGTTGGCGCGGCGGTTGTCGTCGAACGTCCCCATCCGCGCCCGCTCCTGCCGCAGCAGGTCCAGGTCCACGTCGGCGACGGCCAGCGAGTCCCCGAGCGGGAAGCGCTCGGACTCGGCCAGCAGCGTGCCGTTCTCGTAGATCATGGTCTGGCCGTCCCACGACAGGTCCGTGCTCGACTCGCCGAGCCCGGCGGCGGCGTAGACGTAGGCGGCCAGGCAGCGCGCGGACGCCGAGCGGCACAGCAGTTTGCGATCCTCGGCGCGGCCCACGGTGATCGGGCTGCCCGAGAGGTTCACCAGCACCGTGGCCCCGGCCAGCGCGGCCTGCGCACTCGGCGGGACCGGGACCCACATGTCCTCGCAGATCTCGGCGTGCAGCACCAGCCCCGGCACGTCCTCGGCGTCGAAGAGCAGGTCCACGCCGAACGGCACGGCCTGGCCGGCGACCCGGATGCTCCCGCCGCGCTCGTCCTCGCCGGAGGCGATCTGCCGCCGCTCGTAGAACTCGCGGTAGTTCGGCGGGTAGGACTTCGGCACGATGCCCAGGATCCGGCCGCGGTGCACGACCACCGCGCAGTTGTAGATCCGGTGCCGGTGGCGCAGCGGCGCGCCGAACACGAGCACCGGCAGCAGCTCGGCCGAGGCCGCGGCGAGCTCGGCCACCGCCGCCTCGACCTCGTCGAGCACCGGGTCCTGCAACAGCAGGTCCTCGATCGAATAGCCGGTCAGGCACAGCTCCGGGAAGACCGCGACCGCGACCCCCTCGTCGGAGCAACGGCGCGCCAGACGCAGGACCGCCTGGGCGTTGGCCCGCGGGTCGGCGATGACCGTGTGGCCCGTGCAGGCGGCGACGCGCGCGAACCCGTGCTGGTAGATGGACCAGAAGTTCAATGGACGACATCCCTGAGTGCTGCGGACGGATCAAGAGAAGATTACGCCGCCCGCGTCCGCCTCAGCTGTGCGGGACGACCACGACCGGGCAATCGGAGTGCATCAGCAGCGTCTCGGCGATCGGGCCGACCCGCGCGCCGCGCCCCGCACGCTTGCGGACCCCGACGACTATGAGGTCGGCGTAGGTCGTCGCACCCGTGAGGAACGTCGCCGGCGAGCCCTCGATGAGCTCGTGGTCGGTCTCGACGTCCGGGTACCGGTCCGGCCAGGGCCCCAGCAGCCGCTCCAGCGCCTCCTCCGCCCGCGCCGCCGGGCCGGCGTCGCGGGCGAACATCCGCGTCCAGTGGCTCTCCATCGCGCTGACGGCCTTCAGCCTGGCTCCCCGCGAGGCGGCCTCGGCGAAGGCGACGCCGAGCAGCTCGGAGGCCTCGGCCCCGGCGTTCACGGCAGCCAGCACCGTCCCCCGGGTCCGGTGCTCCGGACCGCGCACGACCAGGGCCGGGCAGGCGGCCCGGGCCACCGTGCGCAGCGCCACCGAGCGGGAACGCAGGCCGCCGCGATGGCCCAGGACCAGCAGGTCCGCCCCGGACGCCTCCTCGGCCAGCACGGCCGGGGCCGGACCGGCGACCGTCCGCGCCCGCACCCGCAGGCCGGGATGACGGCGGCGGACGCGGCCGGCGCCGTCCTCGGCGACGTGGCGCGCGGTGTTCTGCGCGTGGACGACGGTGAGCGGGACCTCGCGCCGGGCGGCCTCGGCGGCCGCCTCGTCGAGCGCCCGCTCACCGGGCGGGTTCTGGTCGTAGCCGACCACGACGCCGGATTCCATGTCTCACGCCTCTCTACTCGGCTCCGGCCCGCATACCCCGCTGATCGACGACTAAGAAAACGGCTGAGAATTGCCGGAACGAATTGCCGGAACGCCCGATACGGCGAAAGATAGGAATTGCCTACGGGACGCGAGAGGAAGTCGGGCCCGACGCGGCGGTACGGGAGGTGGCACCCAGGCCGCGGCGCGGGCATCGGCGATGCGCCGGGCGGCCACGTCTGGAGCGCGGGATCCTCGACACCCGCCGAGGACTCGGCGGAGGGAGCGCCTCGTAGGTCTGTGTCAGGCCGTAGTTCTGTATGGGCCTCGTAGGTCTGTATGGGTGGCGCAGTGCGGCTCACCGAGCGGGGACGGACAACAACCGCGCGGGATTGGCGATCAGCATCCTGTCGACGGCCTCGCCGCCGACCCCGGACTCCTCGAGCTGCCGAAGGAACACGCGCCCGAGGTAGCTGTAGCCGTGCCGGCCGTGGGTCGCGGGGTTGAGCCACATCTGGCCGCCGGTCAGGTCCTGGGACAGCACGATCTGGTCGGCGTACCCCTCGGCGACGAGCGCGGCCAGGCGGTGGGCCCGGGTGCGGTCGGACTGCTTGATCGCCGCCTTGGTGTAGGGGCCGTCAGGATGCTGATCGGGCAGCGGCGGACGCCGGACGTCCCAGAGCTGCTTGCCGATGGAGTCGAAGCCCACGGTGACCCCGCGGTCCAGGACGCGGCGGACGTAGTCGAGGTCGGGATGGTTGTCCATGTGCCCGATGACCACGCGGTCCAGGGGGACGCGTTCGTCCTCCAGGAGGTCGATCTGCTCCAGGGCCATGGTGCCGTGGGTCGTGTGGGTGCTGATCGCCAGGCCGGTCAGGTGGTGCGCGCGGGCCGCCGCGCGCAGGCCGCGCTCCTCGTGCTCGGTGATGCGGCCCTCGCTGGTCGGCTGCTCGCCGAGGATGCCGGCCCGCACCCCGCTGCCGCCGATGCCGGTGCCGGTGCCGATGCCGGTGGTGGCGTCGGCGACGAAGCGCCGGACGAGCTCGTCGATGCCGGTCTGCTTGACCCACTCGGGGCTGAACTCCTCGCGGTAGGTGGCCGTGCCCGAGACGATGTGGAGCCCGGCGGCCTCGGCGATGCGCGGCAGGAGCGCGACGCTGGCGCCGTGCGCGTCGCGGCCCACGTCGCCGTACGGGCTCAGGTCGACGACCGTCCCGAATCCCAGCTCGCGCAGGCCGCTCAGGGCTGTGACGGCGGCTTCGACCTGCGCGTCGTCGAATTCGGCGGCGTCGGCGTCCCGGCCCAGCGCCCCCGGCCCCACGAGCAGCGAGAGCAGGTGCTCGTGGGACAGGACGCGGCCGAGCGCCCCGGGGTCGACATCGCCTCGTACCGTGCGGCACACAGCCTGACTCGGTTCCATGACGCTCAGGCTAGACGCCGGATGCTTCGGCGATCGTCGAAGCTTCGTGCCGCAGATCCTCGAAGGCGCCTGAGCCGGAGCCAGGACAGCGAAAAAGGCGCCTCCCGGCAGCCGAAGCCACAAGCCACCAGGAGGCGCCGAAACCACGAGGCACTGAAAGCCCGCGTCAGCCGCCAAGCGCCTGTGCGCTGATCCCGGCCCACTCCACCTGCAGGTTCGCACCGCCGCTGCCGTTCTGGAACGCGGTCCAGTAGGGGTACTTCTTGAAGTACGCGGCCGGTGAGTCGACGCCCGCCGCCTTACCGAACGCGGAGTCCGGGGCGTTGGTGAACGATGTGGCGGACTTAGCCGCCAGGAAGTCGGGGAGCGCCGCCCCTTCGCCCCACAGCGGACCCTGCTCGATCAGCAGCGTCAGCCCGTCCAGGACACCGGGCTTCTGCCACAACGGGGCCTGGACCTTCGGGTCGCAGACATCTGAGCACAGCCGGTCGAGCGAGTTCGTGTCCTTCTCCCGGGCGGCCTCGTCGACGAGCGCCATGAGGTTCAGCATCTTCGGGTCGCTCGCCTGTGGAGCCGGGGTCTTGTTCTTCTGGACCCGCGCCACCCACGCCGCGTCGGCCGTCGGCTGGTGCGCGCCGGTGATCGGGCCGGGGCCGAATGCCGCCAGCACCGCTGCGATCGTCTGCCCGTCCGTCGAGCCCGTTGCGCCCGTCGTACCCGTCGCGGTCGCGGCAGTCGTCGTCGGGTTGGCAGCCTGCGCACTCGTCGCGGTCGTGGCCGGCGCACCCGGCTGCGATGCCGCCTTCGACCCGCTGCTGGAACAGCCCGCCAGACCGGCGACGAGCGCCACGGTCGCGGTGGTGGCCGAAATGATGTGTCCCATACGCATATCAGTGCCTTCCCGTTGGTTAGTGCTGTTCCGCACTCTCACTCGGAAAGACGTGCATGATCGACCCCCGTTGTCAGGGCTCGGATCACGGATCGATAACGCCTCCCGGAAGGCCCGGAAGCCGAAGCCGCCGGGAGGCGCCGATGACCACGAAGCTCTGAAAGCCGGCCTCAGCCGCCCATCGCCTCCGCGCTGATCTGCTCGAACTGCGCACCCATCGCCTCAGCGAGCGCCTGCGCGCCGGACAGCGGCCGGACCATGACCATGAAGTCGTCGATGCGGCCGTCCTCGTCGAAGTGCAGGAAGTCGCAGCCGTTGACCTGCTTGCCGTTCACGGTGGCGGTGAACACCAGCGCGTGGTCCCGGCCGTCGGCGCCGGCGATCTCGCGCACGTACTGGAAATCCTCGAAGACCCGGAGCACGCCGCGCAGGATCGCCGCGGTGATGGCCTTGCCCGGGTACGGCTTGAAGGCGACGGGGCTCGTGAACACGACGTTCTCGGCGAGCATCGCCTCGATCGCGGCCGTGTCGCGGGCTTCCACCGCTGCGCGGAACGGGTGCATCGGCGCTCCTGGGGGCTGTGCGGGCTGAGCTACCGCTCAGTAGGATTCGGTCGGCACCGACGATAGCTCAGCCCGCGAACCGGCGCCCGCTTCAGTCCTGAATCAGATCGAACGTCTCCCAACCCCCGATCGCCGTCCGGTTCGCGATCAGCGCCGAAGCGCCCGCGTTCTCCGCCGTCACGATGTCGCCGTCGGCATGCGCCCGCAGGCTCACACCCCCGCCGACGTCGCCGAGGAGATCGAACTCCTCCCAGGGGCCGATCGCCGTCCGATTGGCGATCAGCGGCGAGGCCCCGGCGTTGTCCGCGGTCACGATGTCGCCGTTCGCGTGCGCCCGGAGACTGACGCTGCCGTCGGGATTGCTGATCAGGTCGAACGACTCCCACGGCCCCACCGCCGTCCGGTTCGCGATGAGCGGCGCGGCCCCCGCGTTGTCCGCCGTCACGATCATGCCGTTGGCATGCGCCCGGAAGCTGACGACCGGGGTGGCCGCCGGAGCACCGAACAACGCCAGGTTCACCGCGTTCGCGATCGCCTGCAGCCCGGCCTCGTTCGGGTGCAGGTGGTCGCCGCTGTCGTACGCCGGGAGGTACATGCTCGGGTTGGCCGGGTCATGCGTCGCGGCATCCTGGTCGATCACCCCGTCGCACCCGTTCCCCGAACTGCGCACCCAGGCGTTGAACGCTTCCCGCGCCGTCTCCCCCTGCTGCGTCCAGTACGCCGCACCCTGATACGGGGTCAACGTCGAGCACAGGAACTTCACCCCGTGCTGGTGCGCCAGCGAGGCCAACTGCTGAGCACCGGCGATGAGCTGGTCGGAGGACGGCGGCGGACTGGTCGAACCCAGATCGTTGATGGGATCGTCGGAGAAGATGACCCACTGCACCCCGGGCTGCCCCAGCACGTCCCGCGCGAACCGGTTGAGCGCGCTCTGCCCGGCCCCGTCGACCAGCAGCCGGTTGCCGCTGATCCCCTGGTTCAGCACCCCGATCTGATGCCCGGTCTGGGCCAGCCGCACCGCCAGGTCGTTCGGCCAGCGCCGATTCGAGTCCGCCGAGGACGCGACCCCGTCGGTGATCGACGCCCCGAGCGTCACCACAGCACCCTGCGACGTGGCGTTCTGCACGTCGAGGTTGGTCAGGAAGTAGTAGCTCCCGGTGGTCTGCGGATTGGAAAGGCCTGCGCTCCCGCTGACATCGCCGGCCGCGATGTAGTTGGTCGCCGTCCCCTGCTGGTGGTAGGTCGAAGGCCCGGTCCCGGCCGGCAGATAGACGCTGACCGCGACGTCCGACAGCGCCGGCACCGAGAACGCGATCGGATCGCTGACCGCCACGGCGCCGGACGGGACGCTCGTCGAGCTCTGGCCCGCGAACGTGACCACCCGGTCGGTCCCGGAGACGATCGACGACCCGGACGAGCGCACCGCGATGTGCACGTCGGCGATCGCCAACGGCTGCCCGCCGAACACGTTCGAGATCTGCAACCGCGCCGACGTCCCACCGATGCTGGTGCGCACGATCTGCCGCAGCGTCTGCTGGTTGAAGGAAGCGCCGCCGCTTTGCGGGGACACCGCCCAGCTACCGGTCCACGATCCGGTCGCGGCCGGAGCGGATGAGGCGGCCGAGGCTGTCACGGCAGGCATCGCAGCGGCCGCCAAAGCTGTCACGAGGGCCACGACGGCCGAAGCGACTCGGATTCTCATCGATCCCCCTCAGTCGTGGATGAGATCGAAGGATTCCCAAGGCCCGACCGCCGTGCGGTTCGCGATCAGCGGCGAGGCCCCGGCATTGTCAGCCGTCACGATGTCGCCGTCGGCATGAGCCCGGAAACTGACACTGCCGTCGGGGTTGTTGATGAGATCGAACTCCTCCCAGGGCCCGATGGCCGTGCGGTTGGCGATCAGCGGTGAGGCCCCGGCGTTGTCAGCCGTCACGATGTCGCCGTTGGCGTGCGCCCGGAAGCTCACGCTGCCGTCGGGGTTGTTGATGAGGTCGAACGTCTCCCACGTCCCCACAGACGTTCGATTCGCGATCAGCGCCGAAGCTCCCGCGTTGTCAGCCGTCACGATGTCCCCGTTGGCATGAGCCCGCAGGCTGATCGCCGAACCACCGCTGCCCGCCCCGGAAGTCGCCAGCGCGAACACGTGGATCGCCGGGGTCCCGGACGTCAGCACCCCACCGCCGGGAAGCGTCACCGAGGCCACCGACTTGCCGGCGGTCAGCGTCACCGGCACGGAGAAGATGTTCCCGGACCCGCTGTACGTCGTGTTCCCCTGCCGGTTCTGGTACGCCGAACTCACCGCCAGCGCTCCCCCGCTCGGCGGCGTCGTGGAGAACCAGTCCGGCACCGTCAGGCTGTAACTCTGGGTACTGCCATCGGTGTAGGTGACGGTGCCGGAACCGGTCGCCGGACCGTAGCTGGCCGACACCAGGAATCCGAGCGTGCCGGACCCGGACAGGCTGACGGTCTGCCCCTCGGCCACCGTGTTGTCGTTGCTGCCCGCGGCCACGTTCGGGAAGGTGAACGTGACCCCCGACGACGCGACCGAGGCGCCGGGAGCGGCGTGCGCGTTGGTCAGCGCGGTCTCGGAGAAGCTGGCGCCGCCGCCGTCGAAGCTGCCCGGCGCGGTGTTGCTGTCCGCGGTGATGCCGACGTTGTTGAACGAGGCGGCCAGGTTCGGGAACGAGACCGCCGGGTCGAGCCCGATCTGCACCTTGCCCAGGTGCTTGGCGGCTGTCGCCTTGGAACCGGTGACCTGCGCGTAGGGCAGCGAGGTGGTCGGCGCCGAGGGCTGCTCGACCAGGTAGGTCGAGCCGGCCGACACCGGCACGCTCAGCGTCCCGTTGGTGGTGGCGGCCACCACCACCGCGCCGGTCGAGCCGTTGACCACCTCGGCCTGCTTGCCGGGCCACGGGTTGCGCACGGTCAGGGTCTGCGTGCTGCCGGCCTCGATCGCCGCGGTGGCCAGCGTCCCGCCCTCGACCTGCACGTCGACCTTGCTGCCGCCCTGGATCGCCACGGTGCCCGAGCCGTCCCAGCCGGCCGGCCACGCAGGGGCGAAGCGCAGCGTCCCGTCGTAGTCCTGGGCCAGCGCCTCGTCCAGGGCGGTGGCGACAGTGGAGGACTGCTCGATGTAGGGCTCGTCGCCGGTGTTGCCATTGAACAGGTTCGCCATGCCGCTGATGTAGGCCTGGTAGTTCTGGGTGACGGTGTTCAGGTCGGCGGCGACCTCGCTGCCCAGGCCCAGGCGCGCGGCCTGGACGGCGTCGAAATTCCAGTCCGGGTTGGTCTTGTTCGGCCGGTCGTTGTACGTCCGCTGCGCCAGGGCGGTCAGGTTGTCGCCGTTGACCACGGTGTTGTCACCGATCAGGCCGTAGGGCCACACCGGCTCCAGCCCGATGTTCTCGCCGTTCTCCAGCTTCGCCGACGGCTGGTAGGAGTCGGCGATCACGTCAGTGCCCTCGGCATCGATGTTCGCCGTCGCGGACGCCGACGTCGGCTGCGGGTTCAGCAGCGACGTAAGACCCGAGTCGGTCCGCGCGTACGGCTCGATCTGCCCGAGCGCCGTGTTCAGCTGCGAGACCAGGGACGGGTCGGAGTTCAGCTGCGTCGCGGCCTTCACGGTCGCGCTGAACAGCGCCTGGCTCGCGGCCAGATCGGTGGTCGGATCGGTGACCGCCCACTGCGTCTCGTGCGCGTTCGCCGTGGCGTGCAGGAAGTTGTCCGAGCCGACGCTCTGGTCGGCCAGCAGGAACGTCGCGGTCTGCTTCAGGATCGGGTAGTACTTCTGCAGGAAGCTGACATTCCCGGTGTCCTGGTACTGCTGCCACACCCACAGCGCGATCTCCGCGCCGCTGGTCAGCGTCAGCGCGTTGTAGCTGGGACTGGAGGCCTGCGCGCAGGAGGCGTTCTGCGTGTTGGTGCCGCCGTTGTAGAAGCCGTTGCCGTTGAAGCGCATGGTCTCCGGTACGCAGGCACCGGCCTTGCCGCCCATCTGCGCGCTCGTCCAGGACTCGATGTTCGGCAGATCGTTGAGATACATGTCGAAGATCGGCGTGTTGAGCGCGAAGTTGCCGGAGCTGATGTTCGCGGCGAGCTGCCCGCGCAGGTTCCACAGCCAGTACCCGGCCGGGTACCAGTCCTGTTTGTCCTGGCTGAAGTTGAACAGGTCCGCGACGCCGGCCTGGCTGCCGGGGTACGTGCCGGCGTGCATCGTCGCGGCCTCGAAGTAGAGGTAGAGCGTGCGCAGGTTCTCCATGTACTGCGCGGTGCCGTCGGAGGAGTTCATCTCGATCAGGCCGCTGTTGTGCCAGTAGTTGTTCCACCACGACGCCTGCGTGCCGAGCAGCGAGGACGTGCTCGCCGTGGTGTCGCCGCCGATGACGCTGTTCGCGGTGCCCGTCGGATCACCGCCGGTCCACTGCGGCGAGGCGACGACGACCCGGAACGACCCGTCCGCGTTGGGCTTGAAGCCGACCTGGACCTGCGTGGACTTCACCACGGACGCCGTGACGCCCTGCCCTGCGGCGGTGACCGCGGCCATCGCCCCGAAGGTCTGCCCGGAGCTGCCGGTCTGCGAGTCGTCCACCCACGTCTGCGCCAGGCTGGCGACGGTTCCCGAGGCGGCCGTGGCCGGCGAGCGCCCGCTCCACAGGCTCAGCGTCGCAGTCTGCTGCGACGCCGGGTTGGCCCCGGTCACATCGACGACGAGTTCGTCCTTGCCCGCGGGCACCCACGCCTTGAGCGTCATCCCGCCGCCGGACTCGGTGAGCACCCCGTTGTACAGGTCCAGCGAGCCCGTGAAGTTCGAGGCGGAGGTCATCGCGGTGAGCCCGGGGATGTTCAGCTGCCCCGGCGAGAGCCGGTTCGGCATGGTGTCGCTGCGGTTGAGCTGTGCGGTGAACCCGTTGGCGGCCCATTCGGCGACGCCGAGCGAGCCGTTGCCCAGCGGCAGGGACTGGGTGTTGGCGGTGTTGGGCTGCCCCAGGACGACGTCGGAGCGCGAGACGACCCCGCCGGCGTCCAGCTGGAACGCGCCGTTCTGCCAGGCGGTGGTGGCGGCAGCCGCGGCCGCCGGCGGGGCCAGGCCGCCGGTGAGGAAGGCCGGGGTGGCGACGAGCACGGCGGCCACGGCGACGGACAGACGGGGACGGGCTTTGAGACTGGACACGAGCGCTCCCTGGATGCGGCGTGTGAGGACGCCGTCACGGCGAAGACATCGGAGGTGTTGTAGCGCACGATGACGCCGACGTCCAGGTGTCCGGGGAGTTCCGCAACTCTTTGCTACGTCCAGCTCATGTTTTTTCGAGAACTGATCAGATGGTTACGGAGCAGCTCGGGCACCGCACACCGCGATTGGCACCGGTCACACCCACTAGATCCATACTTAGTCTTTACTCTTGAGGCCATTGCCATGAGAACCCTGATGTTGTTTTAGTGTTACGCATAAGTCAAGCGTCCCGCACAGGCGTTCCGCCGCCCATTGTCTGGTTGCTGGCACCTGGGCCCAGTCATCGGATGTATCCACCATGAGAATGAGGGCACTGTCCTTCCTGGCAGCCTGCGCGCTGGCTGCGACCCCCTGGCTCGGCACCGCCTCCGCGGCCCCGGCACAGGCCGCACAGACCACCCCGGCCGTGGCAGCGGCGGGCCCGATGTGGGCCACGCAGCTCCAGTTCGACGACAACGGGACCGCGTGGTCGCAGGCCAGCTTCGCGGCGCTGAAGGCGAAAGGCCTGACCTCCGCGGAGATCGACATGCCGTGGGGCACGATCGAGCCGTCGCAGAACAGCTTCAGCTTCACCGAGCTCGACCAGGAGCTGGCGAACGCCTCCGCCGCCGGGATCAAGCTCATCCCGATCTTCTGGTACTCCGGTTGGGGCGGCAGCCCGGCTTCCTGGGTCACCGGCCGCGAGGTCGACAGCTCCGGGGCCAGCAGCCCGGCACCGGTGTGGTGGGACCCGGTGTATCAGCCCGCATACTTCGACTACGTCACCAAGACGGTCGCGCACATTGCCGGGAGCGCCGGCTACGGCGGCAGCATCCTGGACTACGGATTCCTCGACGCGCAGTGGGACATCAACGGCGGCGCCTCGGGGTGGGCCCAGGCCGACCTCGACGAGTTCCACAGCACCTACCTGCCGAACACCTACGGCACCATCGCGGCGTTCAACAGCAAGTATCAGACCTCTTACGCGAACTTCAGCGCCGTCCCGGCCGCGGCCGTCGGCCAGCCGCTGTGGGGCGTCTATCAGGCCTTCCGAGCGTGGAGCGTGCAGGACACCTATGGCCGGCTCACCGCGGCGGTCCGCGCAGTCACCGCCTCGACGCCGCTGTACTACTACTTCGGCGGGCACTTCGGCAACGCGGTGAACTACGCCAACATCCCCGACATCTTCTTCAGCCTGGCCAAGCAGTACACCGCCACGGTGATCGTCGATGCCGCGCAGTCCCCGGGCCTGGCGCTGACCTTCGGCGCCCTGGCGCGCGCCTACGGCGTTCCGCTGGCGCAGGAGTGGACGGCGCCGAGTGACAGCACGCAGCTGTCCGCGCAGGCGGTGCAGTGGCTGTCGAACTACGCCATGGGTCTGCCCGAAGGCGGCGGCGAGGACTTCTTCATCCACGACGGGACCCAGAAGGACGTCGTGGGCTGGCCGATCTACACCTCCTGGGTGCCGACGCTGCGGACCATCACCGGCGCCTACCCGCAGCAGCCGGTAGCCGTCTACATGGACTTCTCGCAGGCCTACGGCAACACCTCAGGCGGCGCCGTGAACGCCATGGAAGACGCGATCAGCAGCCTGTGGGACGGCTACCAGGCCGGGTTCGCCGTCGTCACCAGCCAGGAGGTGGCCGACGGGACGGTGAAGCTGTCGGCGTACAAGGCGATCCTGCCGATGAACGGCCCCGATGCGAACGTGAGCGCCTACCAGGCCGCCGGCGGAACGGTGCTGAGCAACGGATCCCAGCTCGCTTCTTACGCACCGGCCTACGCGACCCTGGCCAACAGCGGCGTGCTTCAGGTCGTTCCGGCCGTCGCCGCAAGCGGTACCAGCGCGACGGTGACGCTGGCGGACGTCACCTCCGGGACCGCCTACAACGCCGCCGTCACCTTCCACTTCGCCGGGCTCGGGATGACGGCCGGGAGCTACCACGTCGTGGACGCCGGCGGGAACACGGTGCCGCAGGCGGCGGTCAGCGGCGGCATCTGCACGGCGCCGAACATCTCGGCCGCGCAGCTCGTGCAATGGAACATCGTCGCCGGGGCGGCTCCGGCCGGTACGCCGGTCCCGGCGGCGTGCGGTGGCAGCAGCGGTACTCCGGTGATCAGCCTGCGGGCGCACGCGAACGGCGACATCGTCACGGCCGACAACGCCGGCGCCGCGCCGCTGATCGCCAACCGCACCGCGATCGGCACGTGGGAGCAGTTCGACCTCATCACCGACTCCGACGGCAGCGTCAGCTTCCGGGCTCACGCCAACGGCGACATCGTCACCGCGGAGAACGCCGGCGCGTCGTCGCTGATCGCGAACCGGACCGCGATCGGGCCGTGGGAGGAGTTCGACCTGATCCACAACTCCGACGGCAGCGTCAGCTTCCGGGCTCATGCCAACGGCGACATCGTGACGGCCGAGAACGCCGGGGCCGCCCCGTTGATCGCCAACCGCACCGCCATCGGCCCCTGGGAGGAATTCGACCTGATCAACGACTAGCAGCAGAGCCCTGAGAACCCCCGCGCGTCTTTCCCCGCTCCATCCCCCGCCACCGAGCTCGGAGTCGAGTCGATGAGACGAACCACCCCCCACCGCCGCAAGCTGCTGGCCGCAGGATCGGCCGTCGTTCTGGCCTGCGGCTTCGCGGCGTCCGTGACCAGCGTCGCGGCCGCCCCTAAAAGTGTTGCCGCGACACCCGCCGCCAGCAGCACGCCGATCTACCTGAACACCAGCTACTCCTTCCAGGCCCGCGCCGCCGACCTGGTCTCCCGCATGACGCTGGCGGAAAAGGCCGCGCAGCTGAACACCACCAGCGCGCCGGCGATCCCGCGCCTGGGCGTGCAGCAGTACACGTACCAGGCCGAGGCGCAGCACGGCATCAACTATCTGGGTGCCGACCAGAGCAGCGGCAGCGCCGCGGGCAACCCGCCGGTGGCGACCAGCTTCCCGACGAACTTCGCCTCCTCGATGTCCTGGGACCCGGCGCTGGTCTACCAGGAGACGACGGCGATCTCGGACGAGGCGCGCGGCCTGGTGGACAAGTCGCTGTTCGGCACCGGGCAGAACAACCTCGGGCCCTCGGCGAGCGACTACGGCTCGCTGACGTTCTGGGCCCCGACGGTCAACCTGGACCGGGATCCGCGCTGGGGCCGCACGGACGAGGCGTTCGGTGAGGACCCGTACCTGGTCGGGCAGATGGCCGGGGCGTTCATCAACGGCTTCCAGGGCAACTCGATGACCGGCCAGTCGCTGAACGGCTATCTGAAAGCCGGCGCCACGGCCAAGCACTACGCCCTGAACAACGTGGAACAGAACCGGACCGGCATCTCCTCCAACGTCAGCGACACCGACCTGCGCGACTACTACACCAAGCAGTTCGCGTCCCTGATCGAGAACGCGCATGTATCAGGCCTGATGACCTCCTACAACGCGATCAACGGCACGCCCTCGGTCGCCGACACCTACACCACTAACCAGCTCGCGCAGCGCACCTATGGCTTCAACGGCTATATCACCTCCGACTGCGGCGCGGTCGGCACCACGTACCGCAACCCGCCGGCCGGCCACGCCTGGGCCCCGCCGGGTTGGAGCACCGACGACGGCGACACCAACGCGATCTGGACCAATACCTCCACCGGTGCGAAGATCTCCGGCGCGGCCGGCGGCGAGGCGTACTCGCTGCGCGCCGGCACCCAGGTCAACTGCGGCGGCGACGAGTTCTCGCTGCAGAACATCCAGGCCGCGATCAACGCCGGGATCCTGTCGGAGGGCGTCATCGACGCCGACCTGACCAAGCTGTTCACGATCCGCATGGAGACCGGCGAGTTCGACCCGGCTTCGCAGGTCCCTTACACCAGCATCACCAAGGCGCAGATCCAGAGCCCGGCGCACCAGGCGCTGGCCACCACGGTCGCCGACAATTCGCTGGTGCTGCTGAAGAACGGCAACGTCTCGGGGACCAGCACGCCGCTGCTGCCGGCGAACGCCAGCAAGCTGAACAACGTGGTCATCCTCGGCGACATGGCGAACACGGTGACGCTCGGCGACTACTCCGGGGCGCCGTCGCTCCAGGTGAACGCCGTGCAGGGCCTGACCACCGCGATCAAGGCGGCGAATCCGAACGCGAACATCCTGTTCGACGCCGCCGGCACCTCCAGCACCGCGACCGGAGCCGCGACGCTCAGCAGCGCGACGCAGACCGCGATCAAGAACGCCGATCTGGTCGTGATGTTCGTCGGCACCAACCAGAACAACGCCCAGGAGGGCAACGACCGGACCACGCTGAACATGCCGGGCAACTACGACTCGCTGATCACGCAGACCACCGCGCTGGGCAACCCGAAGACCGCGCTGGTCGTGCAGTCCGACGGCCCGGTGAAGATCAGCGACGTGGACGGGAACATCCCGGCGGTCGTGTTCAGCGGCTACAACGGCGAGAGCCAGGGCACTGCTTTGGCCGACGTCCTGCTCGGCAAGCAGAACCCGAGCGGGCACCTGAACTTCACCTGGTACGCCGACGACTCGCAGCTTCCTGCGATGAGCAACTACGGCCTCACTCCCGGCGACACCAGCGGTCTGGGCCGGACCTACCAGTACTTCACCGGCACGCCGACCTACCCCTTCGGCTACGGCCTGAGCTACTCGAACTTCTCCTACTCCCCCGCGACCGTCGACAACGCCAGTCCGAACGCCGACGGCACGGTCAACGTCAGCTTCACCGTCACCAACTCCGGGAGCACCGCCGGCGCGACCGTGGCCCAGTTGTACGCCGCGACGCAGTTCACGGTCTCCGGGGTGCAGCTGCCGAACAAGCGGCTGGTGGGCTTCCAGAAGACAGGCGTCCTGAACCCGGGCGCCTCGCAGAAGGTCACCATTCCGGTGAAGATCAGCGACCTGTCTTTCTGGGACGCCACGAACATGAAGTCCGTGGTCTATGACGGCAGCTACGCCTTGCAGGTCGGCGCCAGCTCCTCCGACATCCGCTCTTCGGTGAACGTGGCGGTGTCCGGAGCCATCACGCCGAAGATGCAGTACGTGACCGTGCAGCCGGAGAGCGTCGTGTACAACGCCGGCTCGACCATCGACCTGACCGGCAAGAACCAGTGGATCAAGGACGACACCACCGGCGTCGGCTCGGTGTCGCAGGGCCGGAACATGAGTGTCACGGCGGACAACGTCATCGAGGCCGTCGACAACGACCAGTCGTTCGTGAACCTGGCCGGCGCCTCGGTGAGCTACAGCAGCAGCGATCCGACGGTGGCCACGGTCAGCAGCACCGGTCAGGTGCACGCGGTCGGCGACGGCACGGCGCTGATCAGCGTCACGGTCAACGGTGTCACCGGGACCGCGCCGATCGTGGTGCGGCACACGCTGAGCCTGGCGGCCCCGGCGCTGATCACGGCCGGCGGCACCGGGACCGCGACGACGACGTTCGTCAACGGCGGCACCGCCGCGGAGAGCAACGTCGCCGTCTCGCTGAGCCTGCCCTCCGGCTGGAGCGCGCAGGCCACCACGCCGTCGACGTTCGGCAGCGTCGCCGGCGGGCAGTCGGTGCAGACCACGTGGAAGGTGAGTGCGCCGGCGGGCACGGCGCCGGGGCCGTACGCGCTGTCGGCGCAAGCAACGGTTAGCGGCACCGGGCCGTACAGCGACTCCGGGACGATGAACGTCGCTTACGCGTCGCTGAACGCCGCTTTCAACAACGTCGGCATCACCGATGACAGCAGCACGGCGGCCGGGAACCTGGACGGCGGCGGGACGAGCTATTCCTCGCAGGCACTGAACACGGCCGCCGGGATCACGCCCGGGGCGACGCTCACGCATGACGGCGCCACCATCCCCTGGCCGAACGTGGCCGCCGGGACGAACGACGACATCGTGGCCTCGGGACAGACCATCCCGGTCTCCGGCTCCGGCACCACTCTCTCCATCATCGGGACATCAACCTACGGGTCGTCCTCCGGCAGCGGGACCATCATCTACACCGATGGCAGTACCCAGAGTTACAGCCTGGGCTTCGCCGACTGGTGGTCGACCTCCGCTGCTCAGGGGACTGACTTCATCGCGAACCCGGCCTACATCAACGGCGGCAGCGGCAAGATCACGCAGGCCGTGAACCTTTCCTACGCGGCGATTCCGTTGCAAGCCGGGAAGACGGTTGAGGACGTGGTGCTGCCGAATGTGAGTGCCAGTGCGGTGCGCAGTTCGGTGTCGATGCACATCTTCGATGTGTCGGTGTCGGGCTCATCCTCAAGCTCAGTGATCAGCCTGCGGGCTCACGCCAACAGCGACATCGTCACCGCCGACAACGCCGGGGCCTCCCCGCTGATCGCCAACCGCACCGCCGTTGGACCGTGGGAGTCCTTCGACCTCATCACCAACTCCGATGGCAGCGTCAGCTTCCGGGCTCATGCCAACGGGGACATCGTCACCGCCGACAACGCGGGCGCCGCGCCACTCATCGCCAACCGCACCGCCATCGGACCCTGGGAGGAGTTCGACCTGATCCACAATTCCGACGGCAGCGTCAGCTTCCGCGCTCACGCCAACGGCGACATCGTCACCGCCGACAACGCCGGGGCCGCGCCACTCATCGCCAACCGCACCGCCATCGGACCCTGGGAGGAGTTCGACCTGATCCACGACTAAGCCAGGTCTGGGCTGATTCAAATCTCGGCGGCGCGGTGGCCGTAGCATGTGTGCCACCCAGAACTACCCGAGGAGTGCATCGTCGCCGCGCCGCCGAACCTGCGAGAAGAGGGCCGCCTGCGCGTCCTCCAGGTCCTGCTCGCCAGCAGCACCACCAGTCGCCCGGAACTGGTCCGGCTCACCGGACTGTCCCGGGCGACGGTGTCCGTCCTGGTCTCCGATCTGATCGCGGCCGGGCTGGTCGTCGAGGAGAACGGAGCGAGCGGGGCCGGCGGGGCGGGCGGCTCGGCGGACGCCGAGATCCGCTCGATGGGGCGTCCCGCACTACCCCTGGCGCTGAACCGCTCGGTCGCCTACGCCATCGGCGCGGACATCGGGCACGCGCATGTACGGGTCGCGTTGTGCGACGTGCACGGCACACCGGTGTGGGAGACCAGCGAGGCCAAGGAGGTCGACCGCGCCCCGCACGAGACCCTCGACCTCGCCGCCGACCTGGTGCGCCGCGCCATGGCCGAGAACGGCGTCCCGCGCGAGCGGGTACTGGGCCTCGGCGTCGGCATCGCAGCCCCCGTGGACGCCGACGGCGCCCTGTCCGCCGAGGGCATCATGCCCGGCTGGACCGGCATCCGCCCCGGCCCCGAACTGGAGCGCCGCACCGGCCTGGCCACCGAGATGACGAACGACGCGAACGCCGGAGCCCTGGCCGAGCACATGTACGGAGCCGGCCGCGACGTCGAGGACATGGTCTACATCCGGCTCTCGGCAGGAATCGGCGCGGGCGTCATCGCCGCCGGCGCGCTGCAACTGGGAGCCGGCGGCCTGGCCGGCGAGATCGGCCACCTGCCCGCCGTCCGCGACGGCCTGGTCTGCCGCTGCGGCAACCGCGGCTGCCTGGAGACCATAGCGAGCCCGGTGGCCGTGGCCCGCCTGCTCCAGGACAGCTGGGGCGAGCCGGTGGCGCCGTCAGACCTGCCGGCCCTGCTCGCCGCCGGCACCCCCGGCATGGCCCGGGTGGTGGAGGACACCGGCGAGGCCGTCGGCCGGGCACTGGCGGCGCTGGTGACACTGCTGAACCCCCGGCTGATCGTGGTCGGCGGCGACCTGGCCGCCATCGGCGAACCCCTGTTCGAGCCCCTGCGGCGCGGCATCGCACGCTCCGCCCTGCCCTCGGCCGCACGGCAGGTCGCGGTGGTCGCCGGCCGACTCGGCTCCAGCGCCGAGGTGCGCGGGGCTGCGGCGCGGGTGCTGGCGCGGGCGGCGCAGACGCTGGCGGTGATGAGTGGGGCGGAGGCGGCGGAGCTTCTGCCGTAGGGCTTGGCCTGGGTGTGACTGGTGCGGCTTGTTCGTGGGTTGACAGTCAAAGGCGATTTTCAGTGCTCGCAGAGGATTAAGAAGAGCTTTCAATACCACAGCCCAACCGCACCGACCCCACCAACCCGCACCCCGATAAATGGCACCACCCCAACCTCCCGCGCAACAATCCGGTGTGAACGATTCCGCCGCCCCCGCCCCCAGCGGCCCGCCCAGCGCCTCCCCCGCCCCAGCGCCCACCGCGGCCCCCAGCCCCTGGGCGCCGATGCGGGACCGCATCTTCCGCATCCTGTGGCTGGCCCAGCTGGGCAGCAACGTCGGTTCCTGGATGCAGACCGTCGGAGCGCAGTGGCTGCTGGTCTCGCACCACTCCTCGACCACCCTCGTCGCGGCCGTACAGACCGCCAGCCTGCTCCCCGTCATGCTCCTCTCGCTCCCGGCCGGGGTCATGGCCGACGTGCTCGACCGTCGACGTCTCCTGATCTACCTCCAGCTGGGCATGGCGCTGGTCGCCGGTGTGCTGGCGTGGCTGACCGCGGCCGGTCTGACGACCCCGACGGTGCTGCTGGCGCTGACCTTCCTGCTCGGCTGCGGGCAGGCGTTCGTCGGGCCGGCGTGGCAGGCGATCCAGCCGGAGCTGGTTCCCCGCGAGCAGATCCCGGCCGCCGCGACGCTCGGCAGCCTGACGGTCAACCTCGCCCGCGCTGTCGGGCCGGCGGTCGCCGGGTTCCTGGTGGCGGCGTCCGGGGCGGCGCTCGTGTTCGCGATCAACGCGGTGTCGTTCTTGTTCGTGGTGGCGGCGGTGACGGTGTGGCGGAGGGCGCCGCAGGCCGGTAGCGGGCATCCCGAGCGTGCGCTGGCCGCTTTGCGTGCCGGGAACCGGTACGTGCGCAACGCGCCGTCGCCGCGGCGGATCTTGTTGCGTGCGGCGCTGTTCGTCGTGCCCGGGAGTGCCCTGTGGGCGCTGCTGCCGGTGGTGGCCAGTTCCCGGCTCGCGCTCGGAGCCGGCGGGTACGGTGTGCTGCTGGCGGCGTTGGGCGTCGGGGCCGTGGTCGGGGCGTTCACGCTGTCGTGGTTGAACACGGTGCTGTCGCCGAATCGGCTGCTGGCGGCGTCCGCCGTGGTGTTCGCGATCGGCACGTTGGTCCTCGGTGTGACGACGGACAAGGCGGCCGTGGTGATCGTCATGGTCCCCACCGGCGTGGCGTGGCTGGCTTCGCTGTCGACGCTCAACTCGGCCCTGCAACTGTCGCTGCCGGCGTGGGTACGGGCCCGCGCGCTGGCCGTGTACCTGCTGGTGTTCATGGGCGGCCAGGCGATCGGCTCGCTCGTCTGGGGCGCGCTGGCCGGGCCGCTGGGCATCACCACGACGCTGGTGATCGCGGCGGCCCTGCTCGGGGCGGCGGCGGTGAGCGTGCGCTGGCTGCCGCTGCTCGCGCTGACCGGCAAGCTCGACCGCACCACGGACGCGCACTGGCCGGACCCGCACCTCGTGTTCGAACCCGAGCTCGACAGCGGCCCCATCGTGGTGGTGAAGCGGTACCACGTCGCCCCGGCCGACGAGCCCGAGTTCCGCCAGGCGATCAACCGCGTCGGCCTGTCCCGGCGGCGCACCGGCGCGACGCGGTGGGGCGTCTTCCGCGACGGCGACGAGGCGCAGACCTTCGTCGAGGTCTTCGAGGTGCCCTCCTGGCAGGAGCACCAGGACCAGCGATCGATCCGGCTGACCGGCGCCGACTCGGAGTTCGAGGAGCGGGCGAACCGGCTGTCGGAGCCCGCGCCGACGGTGGAGCACCTGCTGCCGGCCGAGGATCGGGGCGCGTAGACACCGCCGTATGCTGTGCGCACCGGAGTCGGGGGAGGCAATCGTGGCTGGCTGGATCGTGCTCGTGAGGCATCAAGGTTGGGCTCTGTGGGATCCGCGATTCGCGGTACTCATCGACGGCAAGCGGACGGCCAGAATCGCCCGCGGCGAAACTCGGGACTTCACGGTCGAAGCCGGCGTGCACCGGATGCGCGTGAGGCAGCTCGGGTACTCGTCGAGGACGCTTGAGGTGAGCGTGGCCGACGGCGAGACGGTGGTCGTGCGGACTCGCATGCGCTTCTGGGCGAGCTACCTGACCAACCTGTTCGCCTCCCTCACAGGCGGCGTCGGCTTCTGGCTGTTCGCCCAGGGACCGACGCCCGCGAACGTGATCGGGTTCAGCATCGGCGTGGTGGGGCTCGTGACCCTGCTGGCTTTGCGGATCGCGCTCAGCCTGCGCTCGGACCCGGTCGCGCCCTGAGGCGACGACCGGGATCCGAATCAGGCAGCTGACATGCCGGGCGCTAGTTGCGGTACCGGAAGACGATCCGGCCGCGCGTCAGGTCGTACGGCGTGAGCTCCACCAGGACCCGGTCCTCCAGGTTGATCCTGATGTAGTTCTTCCGGACCTTGCCGCTGATGTGCGCCAGGACCCGGTGGCCGTTGTCGAGTTCCACCGTGAACATGGCGCTGCGCAGGCACTCGACGACCTTGCCCTCGACTTCGATGCCGTTCTTGTTCTTCGTCATCGCGCCAGCTCCAGGTCTCGCACCAGCTCCAGGTTGCTGCTCACGGGCCGGGCGCCGACGCCCTCGACCAGCGCCGAGGCCGCCCGGTTGGTCTCCTGCACCTCGGCCCAGGCCTCGGCGGCCCCGCCCCGGTGCAGCGTTTCCAGCGCGTGCGCCAGCAGCGCCCGCCCGATGCCGCGCCGCTGCTCAGCGGCCCGGACCGCGAGCAGCCCGATGCGCGGGCGGCGCACCGTCACCACTCTGATGAGGCCCAGGTAGCAGTCCGGCGTGGCGGCCACCGCGTACTTCGAGGGATCGATGATGGTGTCCCCGGCAGGCCGGGCGATCACCTCCGCCGGCATCGACTGCCATCCGGCGCCCGCCTCGATCTCGTCACGGATCGCGCGGTCCACTTCCCGCAGCAGACCCTCGTCGGCGTGGCCGGCGGGCACGATCGTGACGCCCGAGGGCGGCCGGACGTCTTCGAGCCCTGTGATCCGCGGATCGGTCGGCACCGCGTACTCCCACTCGCGGCGCCGGATCGTGAATCCGGCCCGGGCCCAGCGGGCTCTCATCTCGGTGTCGGCCTCGTCGACCACCGTGTACACCGGCGTGGGGAGTTCGGCCAGCATCGCCTCGGCGAGCCGGTCGAAGGCCGCCTCGTGCCAGGCGTCGATGCAGACGAACAGCCGCCCGTCGGGCCGGTGCAAGGCATGTCCGCGGCCGACGACCAGGTCGTCGTCGAGCGCGTGCCACTGCCTGTCCGCGACGCGCGTGATCAGCACATCGGTCTGGCTCAGGCCGGAAAGAAAAGGCTTGGTATCCATCGGAGTCTCCTTCCAGGAGTGCCTCGATATCAGGCGCTCCTGGCGACACCGAACGTCAGCCGCCGGACCGTGACGGACTGAGGGAGCACCCATGGGGGTATGTGGTCACGGGTCTCACCTCCTCTTGCGGCTTCACGGTCGATCGTGACGTTAGCAGCGGGCCGCCATGGTGCTCAAACACTTTTCCGACCTGCGGCGACGCCAGCCGGTACGCTCGGATCCCCGACACCGCAGGAGGCAGGTTCGCATGACCCGGCCACGGCCCGGACCCCCCGAGCCCGGCCCCGCCGCGGCGTCCCTGAAGAGCATCGCCGACGAGGTCGGGGTCTCGGTCTCCACGGTCTCGCGGGCCTTCACCCGCCCCGAGATGATCGGCGAGCGGACCCGGCACCGGATCCTGTCGGTCGCCGAGCGCGTGGGCTACCAGCCGAACCGCTCGGCCCGGGGCCTGGCCACCGGGCGCACCGCGGTCCTGGGCCTGCTCGTCCCCGACATCGCCAACCCGTTCTTCCCGCCGCTGGTCCGCGCGGCCGAGAACCGGGCGGACGAGGCCGGCTACGCCGTCCTGCTCGCCGACACCGACGAGCACGCCGAGCGCGAACACCGCCTGATGCGCGAGATGCTCAGCCGGGTGGACGGCCTGGTGCTGTGCTCCCCGCGCTCGGCGACGGCGCCGATCAAGGAGATCGCCGGGCGGCGCCCGGTGGTCCTGGTCAACCGCACCATCACCGGCGTGGCCTCGGTGGTGTGCAGTGTGGACGTGGGGGTCGGGGCCCTGATGGAGCACTTGCACGGCCTGGGCCACCGCGGCCTGGTGTACCTGGCGGGCCCGGCCTTGTCCTGGTCGGACAAGGAGAAGCGCGGCTGTGTGCGGCGCCACGCGGCCCGCCTGGGGCTGACGGTCGAGATGCTGGGCCCCTACCCGCCGAGCTTCGAAGGCGGCCTGGCCGCCGCCGAGGCGGTGGCGCGGCTCGGCGCGACGGCGGTGCTGGCCTACGACGACGTCGTGGCGCTGGGCGCCATCCGCGGGCTGACCGAGCGGGGGCACGACGTGCCGGGCTCGGTGAGTGTCGCAGGATGCGACGACGTGCTGTTCGCCGGCATGACCGCGCCGGCGCTGACCACGATCGCGATGCCGAACGAGCTCGCCGGACGGACGGCGGTGGATCTGCTGCTGGACCAGGTGGCCGGTGCGGGACGGGCGCGGCAGGTGGTGCTGCCGAGTGCGTTCGTCGCGCGGGGTTCGAGCGGGCCGCGCAGAGCAGAACGCTGACTTATCTCCGCGCGCAAGCTCATGTCCGAATGCAGGCGTATGTCCGAGTACAAGCTTAGGTCGGAGTACAAGCGCGGCGTGCTGCCGGCTGTCGTCTGACAGCACGCCGCGCGCGCCCGGGAACCGGCCTCCCTCACAAGGCCGGCCGCGAGCCGCTACTCCAGCGCGAACTTCTGCGCCGCGGTGCCGTTGCAGGTGTAGATCTGCAGCTGCGTGCCGTTGGCGGTGTTGCCGCTCGGGTCGTCGAGGCAGAGCCCTGATTGCGGGTTCAGCAGCGAACCGTTGCTCTGCTGCTGCCAGACCTGGCCGCCGACGCCGTTGCAGTCGTACAGCTCGACCTTGGTGCCGACCGCGGTGCCGTTGCCGTCGATGTCCAGGCAGCGGCCCAGGGTCTCCAGCGAGCCGTTGGAGTTGTGGTACCAGTGCTGGTCGACCGCGTACGGCTGGCAGTCCCACAGCTGGACCAGGGACAGGTTCCCGCCGATGTCGTCGCCGGTGACGTCCACGCACTGGCTGCCGGGGGCGTTGACCGTGCCGCCGCCGTTGACCAAGAACGCCTGCGCCGTGGTGCCGTTGCAGGTGTAGATCTGCAGCTGTGTGCCGTTGGCGGTGTTGCCGCTCGGATCGTCGAGGCAGAGCCCTGATTGCGGGTTCAGCAGCGAACCGTTGCCCTGCTGGATCCACTTCTGGCCGCCGACGCCGTTGCAGTCCCACAGCTCGACCTTCGTGCCGACCGCGGTGCCGTCGCCGTCGATGTCCAGGCAGCGGCCCAGGGTCTCCAACGAACCGTCGGAGTTGTGCGTCCAGTGCTGGTCGATGGCGCCGGACTGGCAGCTCCACAGGTTCACGTGCGTCAGGTCGCCGCCAGAGTCGTCGCCGAGGACGTCCACACACTGCCCGCCGGGCAGGGTGATGGTGCCACCGGAGGCCTGCGGGCTGCCGCCGCTGTTTCCGCTGTAGCCCTGCGCGACGATGTTCGCCTGCACGGCCGCGTCCGCGGAGTCGCTCGGGACGCCGGCGGTCATCACGCCTTCGAAGAAGGTGCCGATCGAGCCGTTGCTGTTGTCACCGCCGGTGCCCAGCACGATGGCGCCCTCCAGCGACATCGGCGTGTAGCCGTTCGGTGGCAGCGAGCCGTTGTACCAGGTCGTCAGACCCCCGGATTGGGAGTTGCCGCCTTCTATCTCGAAGGTGGTCTGGTTGTTGCTCTTGAGCATCGCCGTGACGAACTGGCTGTTGTTGCCGGTGTTGGAGGGGTTGGCGCCGGCGCCCTGGTACAGGCCGTTCTCCAGGTCTCCGGTGATCCACGGCCCGCTGCCGGTGCACGGCGAGGCCCAGCAGCTGGTGCCCAGGTTCACCGCCTCCATGTGGCCGTTGCCGTTGTCGCGGTTGTTGGTCTCGGCGTTGCCGTAGTCGAAGCAGCAGCCGCTGTTGACGTGCGTGCCGCTGGCGACCATGTACGCGCCCTGCGCCTGGCCGCCGGTCGGGATCGCCGAGGTGCTGTCGTCGCGGTAGCCGACGCCGGGGCCGACGTACACGCCGTAGGCCTTGTTGCCGTTGACCGTGATGTGCGCGGCGTTGGCGTTCGCGGCGACGTCGGCGTTCGGGTTCGCGCCGCCTCCGCCCTCGATGGTCAGGTTGTTGTGCTGCGGCGACTGGTCGTAGATGACGGCGATGGTGCAGGCGGTCTGCACGCAGAACACGTCCTGCGCATCAGAGTTCGCATAACCGCCGGCGGAGGTGAGGCCGATGTTGGTGGTGGCGCCGTCGGAAGCGCGCCGGACCTGGTAGAGCGGCCCGTTGTAGGACGCGTAGAGCGCCCGGACCGTGCTGTGGGCCGCCACGCACGGGGTTCCCGCGGAGGCGTAGATGTCGCAGGGCTCTTGCGTGCCCGCGGCCCGGGCCGCGGGCCCGGTGGTCAGGACGCCGAGGAGGAGGACCACGACCGCGCCGATCGACATCGCGAGGCGATGCCACAGGCGGGGGCCGGGCTCCGCGCTCCGGTCGGCGAGACGGGCAGGTGGAGATGAACGCATGGCGATGCTCCCTGGGGACGGGGATACACGTAGCCTTACAACCGCGCAGTCCGCCATCGGCGCGCGGGCTGGACACCCTGAGGGTGTGGGTCGGCGTCCGAACAGGCACGGTACGACCGACGTTTCTTTGCGTCAATAAGTGCTCTGTTTTGTAGATCGATGTTCGATCTTTACGAATCCATGGGAAACCAGGACGTTGACGGATGGGCTCCAGGTTTCCATACTCGGAGGCGACGAACGTTTCGTAAACGTTTCCGGCACCACCTCGCACCTCCCTCCCCACAATCGGTGCACCACCGCTCCCGAGGAGCGCCCCATGATGAATCGCAGAAAACTGCTGTCCTCCGCCGTCGCCATCGGCGGCTCAGCGCTGGGCCTTGGCACCGGCGCGCTGGCCTTCCGGGCCTCGGCGACCACCCCCACCCTGCAGATCGCCCTGCAGAACACCACGACCTCGAACCAGGTCTACGCCTACGTCACCGGCCAGGCGATCGACAACAACAACGCCCTGATGTTGCTGGAGTCCGACGGGCACACGGTCTACTACCCGTCCTCCCCCAGTTCGACCGGTACCCCGCTGGGCGCGAACTGCGCGATCGCGCTGGGCGCACCGGGCAGCACCACCACCATCACCATCCCGCACATCGCCGGCGGCCGGATCTGGTTCTCCATCGGGTCCCCGCTGACCTTCCTGCTCAACCCGGGTCCCGGCCTGGTCGAGCCGTCCGTGAGCAACCAGTCGGATCCCAACATCCACATCATGTGGGACTTCTGCGAGTTCACGTACAACGCAGCGCAGATGTTCGCGAACATCAGCTACGTCGACTTCGTCTCGATCCCGATCTCGCTGGCGCTGACCAACGCCTCCGGCGCGACGCAGACCGTCAGCGGCCTGCCGACCAGCGGCCTGGACACCGTCTGCGCGAACCTGAAGGCCCAGCACGCCGCGGACGGCGCCGGCTGGGACCAGTTGGTCGTCACCAACGGCGGCGCCAACCTGCGGGCACTGAGCCCGAACAACGGCATCGTCATCAACAGCTCGCTGTTCTCCGGGTACTACCAGCCCTACGTGGACCAGGTCTGGTCGAAGTACTCGAGCCAGTCGCTGGCCGTGGACACCCAGGCCTCCTGGGGCACCGTGAACGGCCAGGTCTCCGGCGGGCAGCTGACCTTCCCGGGCCTTGGAAGTTTCGCGCAGCCCTCGGCCGCGGACATCTTCAGTTGCAGCACCGGACCGTTCGCCAACACCGCCGGCGCCATGGGCCCGCTGACCGCGCGTATCAGCGCCGCGTTCAATCGCAGCACCCTGCTGATCGACTCCAGCCAGCCCGACGGCGAGAACCCGGCGAACTACTACCAGAACACGATCACCAACCACTACTCGCGGATCGCGCACGCGGCGAGCCTGGACGGCCGCGGCTACGGCTTCCCCTACGACGACGTGGCCCCCAACGGCGGCGCCGACCAGTCCGGCGCCGTGTCCGACGGCAACCCGACGCTGCTGACCGTGGCCGTCGGCGGCGGCACGGCGACCGGCCCGGGCGGCGGCGGCCCGAGCCAGCCCTCCTCCAGTTCCTCGGCCCCTGGCGGCGGCAGCATCAGCGCCTACTCCACGATCCAGGCCGCGAGCTACAGCTCGCACAACGGCACGCAGAACGAGACCACCAGCGACAGCGGCGGCGGCCAGGACGTCGGCTGGATCGCCAACGGCGACTGGCTGGCCTACGCGAACGTCGACTTCGGCAGCGCGGGCGCCACGCAGTTCAAGGCGCGGGTCGCCTCGGGGGCCGGGGCCGGCATCAGCGGCCTGGTCCAGGTGACGCTGGACAGCCCGACGGCCGCGCCGGTCGGCAGCTTCGCCGTCGGCAACACCGGCGGCTGGCAGACCTGGGAGACGGTGCCGGCCAACATCAGCAGGGTCACCGGCGTGCACACCGTCTACCTGACGTTCTCCTCCGGCCAGCCGGCCGACTTCGTGAACGTGCACTGGTTCACCTTCGCTCAGTCCTGATACCCGCCCCGTACCGGGAGGTGCTTCGTCGTGCGCAGGATCCTGATTCTCCTCACCGCCCTGGTCACGGCGCTGGCACCGGTGCTCGGCGTGTCGCCGCCCCGCGCGAGGGCGGCGACCGCCGTGTGCGCGCTGTACTGCGACACGCGTGATCCGTCGCTGGCCCAGCAGGAGACGTTCCCGACACCGAACGTCTATGTGAACAACCGCGTGGTCGAGCTGCACGTGGACGACGTCGACGGGATGGCCTGGGCCAGCATCGACAACGGGCAGCTCAACGACTCGGTGTGGATCGACCGGTCGTGGGACGCCGGCAGCACCTGGGACGGCCTGCTGGGCCAGGCGTGGATCCCGAGCACGTGGACCGGTACCCGGACCCTGATGTACAACATGTACGACCCGTCCGACCACCGGCGCGCGGTGGTGCGGGCCTGCGGCGACGCCAACGGCGTGGTCTGCACGAACTGGGTCCACCTGCCGGTGTGCGCCGCGCGCTGCGACGGCGTCAGCTCCAATGGTTCGGTCGGCAACACCTCGCCGGTCCCCGACACCACCCTGGACGGCCGCGACATCGCCCTGCACGTCGACTCCGGCGGCATGGCCTGGGCCTCGATCTCCGGCGGCGCGCCCGGCGACGAGATCTGGATGGACCGCTCCTGGGACGCCGGTGCGAGTTGGCCGGACGGGTCCAGTAAGGGGCGGGTGAGCGTGCCGTCCGGCGCGACCGGGACGCAGACCGTCGAGATCAACATCGACGACCCGCTGGGCCGGTTGGCCGGCGGCGCCGTGCGCGCCTGCGGCCGCGCCGTGACCGGCGAGAACGGGAGCTGCACAGCGTGGGCGCGCGCCGACGCGGTCCCGACCAGCGCCGCCGCCGACGCCCTGATGTGGTCCTACGACCCGTACAACGCGTGGTGGCCGTCGAGCTGGTGGAACTCGGCCGTGGCGCTGACCTCGATGATCGACTACATGCGGACCTCCGGCGACACCTCGCAGGAGTGGATCGTCGACCGGACGTTCCAGGTGGACAAGGCCGCCTTCCCGGCCGGCGCCCGCAGCTCGGACCCGATCCAGGGCGACTTCATCAGCCAGGCCACGGACGACACCGAGTGGTGGGCGATGGCGTGGATCGACGCGTACGACCTGACGGGGAACCAGACGTACCTCGACGAGGCCGTCACGATCATGAACTATGTGAACACCCTGTGGGACACCGGCACCTGCGGCGGCGGCGTGTGGTGGAACACGCAGAAGACCTACAAGAACTCGGTGACCAACGCGCTCTACGTGGACCTGACCGCCGCACTGCACAACCGCATCCCCGGTGACACGACCTGGCTGGCGCACGCGACCACCGCCTGGACCTGGTTCGAGAACAGCGGTCTGATCAACGGCTCGGGCCTGGTCAACGACGGCCTGACGAACGCCTGCGCGAACAACGGCCAGACGGTCTGGACGTACAACCAGGGCCTGGCCATCGGCGCGGCGCAGGAGATGTACCACGCGACCGGGGACGGCGCGGACCTGACCGAGGCCCGGTACCTGGCCGACTCGGCGGTGCACTCGCCGACGCTGGTGACGAACGGGCTGCTGACGGAGTCGTGCGACACGCTGAACGCGACGTGCGACGACAACCAGAAGCAGTTCAAGGGGATCTTCATGCGCTTCCTGGGGCAGCTGAACGACGACGGCGCGGTCGGGGGCGCTTACAGCGGGTTCATCCAGGCGCAGACCGGATCGGTGTGGAACGCCGACCGGGATTCGCTGAACCGGATCGGGGAGCGGTGGTCGGGGCAGGGGTCGAGTGCGGATCCGAATGTGAGTGATTGGCGTACGCAGGCCAGTGGGTTGGAGGCGCTGGACGCGGGGTTCTGAGTTCGAAAGGCGGGCCCGGCGCGCCCCTGGTCGCCGCGCGCCGATCGTGCCGCACCGGTAGGTTGCGCTTGTGGAATCGCCCAACAAGCAGGCGCCGGCCGCTCCGAACCTCGCCGCGCTGGATCGGGTCCTGTGCGACTGCCGGGCGTGTCCGCGGCTGGTGGCGTGGCGGGAGGACGTCGGGCGGGTCAAGCGCAGGTCGTTCGCCGACCAGAGCTACTGGGCCCGTCCTGTTCCCGGCTTCGGCCCGGCCGATGCGCGCCTGCTGCTCGTCGGGCTCGCGCCGGCAGCTCATGGCGGTAACCGGACCGGGCGCATGTTCACCGGCGATCGGTCCGGCGACATCCTCGTCGAGGCGTTGCACGCGCTCGGGCTCGCCAACCAGCCGACCTCGGTCTCCGCGTCCGACGGGCTGGAGCTGCTGGGCGTGCGCTTCACCGCTCCCGTGCACTGCGCGCCGCCGGACAACAAACCGACGCCGGGTGAGCGTGACACCTGCCGGCCCTGGCTGCTGCGGGAGCTGGAGCTGATGCGGCCGACGGTGCGGGCGATCGTGGTTCTGGGCGCGTTCGGCTGGCAGGCGCTGTTCCCGGCGATCGCCGCGGCGGGCTGCTGGACGGTACCCAAACCGCGTCCCGCGTTCGGGCACGGCGTGCGCGTCGAGCTCCCCGCCACCGATGACGGCCCGGCCCTGGCGATCCACGGCTGCTACCACGTCAGCCAGCAGAACACGTTCACCGGACGGCTCACGCCCCAGATGCTGCGCGACGTGATCGGAACCGCCGCTGCCGAGGCCGGCTTGCTTTAGTCGTCCCCTATGCCACCGCCACTCCCGCAGTCGGGACTGATGTGGCTCACCGCCGGGGATCGGGCTCCGCGACTCAGAATAAAGATTCCTAGCCTCGCCGCGGCAGTTGTTCGCGGATCGGCGCCACCGGCGGCATCACGAAGTCGCGGCGCAGGTGGTTGCCGCCATCGACGACCAGCGTGTGGCCGGTGAGGAAGGCGGCGAACGGCGAGCACAGGTAGGTGGCGGCCCAGCCGAGTTCGTGCCGGTGCCCGGTGCGCAAGGCCGGTTGGCGCTGGGCATCGACGTCGGGCTCGGGGCGCAGGGCCTTGAGGTCCTCGCGCATCTCCTCGTGCGGGAACAGGCCGGGAGCCAGGGCGTTGACCCGGATGCCCTCGGGCGCCCACTCCACGGCCAGGGACTTCGTCAGGTTGCCCACGCCGGCCTTGGCCGCCGCCGCGTGCGCCATGCCGGGGCCGCCGGTGAAGGCCTGGGTGGCCAGGATGTTCAGGATCGTGCCGCGGCTTCGGCGGCCGGTGCAGCGGCGGTGCAGTTCGCGGGAGCACAGGAAGGTGCCGTCGAGCACGATGTCGGTCACGGCGCGCCAGCCGTTCGGGGACAGGTCGGCAGCGGGGACGGGGAAGTTGGCGGCGGCGTTGTTGACCAGCACCGTCACCGGGCCGAGGGCCTCCTCGACCGCGTCGAACGCGCCGCGGATCGCCTCGGGGTCGCGCACGTCACACGGGACGCCCACCGCCTCGCCGCCGGCCGAGCGCACCTCGGCGACGCCGCGCTCCCGGTGCGCGGGGTCCCGGCTGGCGATGCCCACGGCGGCGCCGCAGCGGGCGAACTCGGCGGCCATGGCCCGGCCCAGGCCCGTGCCGCCGCCGGTGATGAACACGGTGACGCCGGCGAACGTCGCGGGCGGCAGCATCGCCGTGCCGAGCGGCGGCGGTTCGGGCAGGCCGGGATACATACGAACTCCTTGTAGTCAGCGCCGCCGCTCGACGTACCACTCACGGCGGCCGACCGAGGCCGCGAACAGCGGCGTCGGCAAACGGATGAGGATGCGATGGAACAGGCCGCCGCGGTTCTTGCCGAGCTGGGTGTGGTGTTCGGCCAGCGCCGCCTGCTTCACCCCGGCGTAGCGGCGGATGTCGTACCGGTGCGTGATGGCCGCGCGCGGGCTGCCGAACCAGCTCGGGTCCGAGAAGTCGTAGCGCCGCAGGATCCGCACCGCCTGCAGCGCCTTGCCCAGCCGCACCGCCGGCTCGCGCGGCACGGTCGCCTCCAGCACCCGCACGCCGGTCAGCTCGGCGGCGCGCGCCCCGACCTCGTGGACGCGGACGTGGTCGCGGTGCCCGTAGCCGCCGGCCGCGTCGTAGCTGAGCAGCAGGTCGGCGTGCTCCTCGGCGATGACGGCGGCCAGCCTCCCCGCCGCCTCGTCGATCGGCGCCCGCATGAAGCGCGGCCGGTCCGGCGGATCGGGGAACAGCAGCGCGCCGTGGCCGCTGTCGGCGTAGCCGAGGTGGTGCACGCGCGCCACGCCGAGCACCCGCGCACTGGCCCGCAGCTCGTCGAGCCGCACCAGGGCGCCGGGCTCGCGGGCGTCGCCCATCGCGCCGTCGCAGGCCACGACGATCACGGTGCGGTGGCCCTCGGCGGCCAGCCGGGCCAGGGTGCCGCCGGTGAGCAGGACCTCGTCGTCGGGGTGGGCATGGAAGGCGATGACGGTCTTGGGCATGCTGGGAGGACGCCGCTCGGGCGGGCGGCGGTTGCCAGGCGGATCACCCGGACGCGGGCCCCGCTCAAGCATGGGGACCGGCCTCCACCTCGCCCAGCACCAGCTCCGTGGCGACGCCGAGGATCTCCCCGACGCGCGCCGCCTGTTCCTCCAGCGCGGCCCGCAGCACGCGGTCCGGCGCGCTGAACGCCTCGACGGTGACGGTCGCGCGGCGTCCGGCGCGTCGCAGATGCCAGATCCCGGCGACCACACCGTCCACCAGCAGGATCGGCCGGTTGCCCGCCTGGCCGCGATTCAGCGCACGCTCAGCGGCCCGGCCCGGGAACAGCCGGTCGCGCGGCTGACCGGCGATGCCGTAGGCGTCGAAGTAGGGAAGCAGCCGGACGCCGCCCGGTTCGGCGTCGTCGAACGCGGTGTCGCCGGCGGCGACCCAGGCGGCCGCGCCCTCGAAGTCGACCTCCTCGATACTCCCCGCACCGGCGAGGCTGCCGAACCCCTTCGCGCCCCACGCCGGGGTGCCGCCGAACCACTTGGCGAACTGGGGCGGCGTGGCCGGACCGTAGGACCACAGATAGTCCCGCACCACGGCGGTCAGGGCTTCGTCGGTGTCGGCGGGCTTCACCTCAGGGTTCATATACGTGACCTTGCGGCCGCGTCCGGCGCCGAAGCACAGCACGCCGCGGTGTGCGGCCATGGCCATCGCCTGCCGCCAACGCGGCCACATGGTCTGGAACGCGGGCATCACCTCGTCGATCGCCCAGGGCCCGGCGAGGTCGCCGACCGCGGCATCCAGTTCCTCGGTGGTCAGCTCGCTGCCGAGCGCGGAGGCGACAGCGGTCAGGACCGAGTCCAGTTGCTCCGGTGTCAGGCGAACGTCCGGGGCGAAGCGGTCGGTGATCGGCGGCAGCGCGGACAGGGCCCCGAGCCAGGCGCTCAGTTCCGCGGCGGGGAGCAGATGGACGGTCCCGCGCGGGCCGAAGGTCTTGACCAGGGTGCGTTCATTCCATAACGCATCTCTGACATCGACGGCCGCGGCGCCGGGGGCCCGGATGGCGACGGAGAGCTCTGCGGCGGACATGATCTGCGCGTGGGCGCCGGCCATCGACGCGACGGTCCCGGCCAGATCGAGGCCTGCGGAAGGCTGTGGTTCGGCAGCCAAACCGGCGCGCGCCAACCGCCGCGCCGACACGCGCTGCCAGTCCACTGTCATCGTCTTTGTGCTCATAGAATCAGTGTGCCGTCTGCCACTGACAAGTTTGAGCGAACCAGCGCAATTCGCTCATTTCCCCTCGAACTCCGCTGCCCGTCGCGCCGCCTTCGCCGCGTATCCGGCCGGCGCGTCCTCCGACACGAACGTCGTCGCGGCCAGCAGCGCCGCCTGCCCCATCGCCTCGCTCAGGCCGCGATCGGCGAAGGTGTCCACCGAGCGCTTGATCGCCTGCACGGCCAGCGGGGCGTTGGCCGCGATCTCGCGGGCCAGCGCGTACGCCGCCGGCAGCAGGTCCTCCGGGGCGACCACGTCCTGTACCACCCCGATGCGCGCCGCCGTGGCCGCGTCGATGCGGCGGCCGGTCAGCGCCAGCAGCTTGGCCCAGCCGCTGCCGGCGTCGCGGGCCAGGCGCATCTCGCCGCCGGCGTCGACGGCCATCCCGATCGTGGCCTCCGGCAGGGCGAAGACCGCGTCGGCGGCGGCCAGGCGGATGTCGCACATCAACGCCAGCTCGAATCCGAAGCCGAGGCAGTATCCGTGCACGGCCGCGACGATCGGCTGGGGCAGGGTGGCGAAGGCGCGGAACTGCTCGTGCACCCACCGGAGCCCCTCGGCGAAGTTGCGGGCGCGTTCGGCCGGCGAGCGGCCGGTGATCCGGTCCTCCGGCAGCCCCAGGTCCACACCCGCGCAGAAGGCCCGCCCGGAGCCGCGCACCACCAGAACCCTGATCCGGTCGTCGAACCGGATCCGGGCGGCCAGGCGCGCCAGTTGCCGGGAGGCCTCCCAGCTCCACGCGTTCAGCTTCTCCGGGCGGTCCAGCACCAGCGTCGCGACGCCGGGACCGGCCTCGTCGGCATCGGTCTCCAGCCGCAGCTGCCACTCCTGCTCCGGCAGCGCCGGTTCGGTCCGGAACGTCGACCTGACATCTGACACACCGTCAGGTTACTGAACGGCGTGTCGTACCCGGAAGAGCCGCCGCATACAGTTTCCTGACCTGCGTGTCCGAAGATCTGCGAGACGACCTGCGAGACGACGCGGGGGTAGGCCAGCGGGTAGGTCCGCGCCACCGCCGCCGAAGCACCGGCTACCGCAGCAGGTTCCCGCGGTTCGTCCAATGGGTCGACCACCAACAAGGCGTCCACCTCAGCCGTCTGCGCACAGCCCCCTACCTCGGCCGCGCTCTGGCCACCTACTCCCGTCGCTGCTGCCGGTGCTCGTGCTCGGCTACCTCGGCCTGGCCTGGCTGGCCCAGCGCCACCCGCACCGCTACAAGAACGCCGACCAGAACCTGGCCAAGACCATCGGCATCCCGGTGCAGGACGTCAGCTCCCTGTTCGACGCCCAGGCGCACGCGCTGCTCACCGCCACCACCTCGATCATCGGCGTGATGGGTGTCCTGTACGGGGCCTGGGCCTGGATGAACACCCTGGCCCGGGCCCAGCGCACGATCTGGGGCACCGAGGACGACCCGGTCCCCTGGCGCCGCGGCGTCCGCGACACCGTCGCCGCGCTGGCCGCGATCCCGCTGATGTTCCTGGGCTTCGCCGTCTCCGGCATGAGCTGGGGCCGCCTGCGGGTGCGCTGGCACCGCTCCGGCCTGAGCTGGCAGACCCTGGGCACGCTCGTCATCGCCACCGTCCTGCTGGCGGTGGGAACGGTCCTGTTCGCGGTCGTCTGCCAGCAGCTGTGCCGCAGGCTCGGCGGCGCGCCGGCGTCCAGAGACCTGTGGCTCAGCGCGGGCGCGACCGGCCTGTGCACCGCGGTGCTGTCCGCGGTGGCGCAGGAGATCGTCCGCCACACCGCGTCCAACCCCTACGGCATTGTCATCGACTTCGTCGGGCTGATGGTGTGGGTCAGCATCGTGATCCGCGTCCACCTGTCCCTGACGCTGTGGGCCGCCGAGGAGGATCCCTCGACGGCCCACAGAGCCGAAGTTCAGCCCATTAGAGAGCCAAGGCAGCCAGCGCCGCGTTGACGATCGCGCCGGGCACCAGGTCGTGCTGGGCGTACAGGTCCGCCACGGTCCCGGACTGGCCGAAGCTGTCCACGCCCAGCGGCACCGCCGGCACCCCGACCGCCGAGCCCAGCCAGGCCATCGCGTGCGAGGCGGCGTCGTGCACCGTGACGATCGGCGCGCGCCCCGGGAACAGCTCCTTGAGCACCGAGGGCCGGCGCGGGCCGGAGGCGCTGCGGTAGTCCTGCTGCAGCGCGCTGCGCCATCCGGTGTAGAGCCGGTCCAGGCTGGTCACGTCGACCACGTGCGCCGCGACGCCCTCGGAGGCCAGCTCGGCCGCGGCGGCCAGCACCTCCGGCAGCACCGCGCCGGAGGCGGCCAGGTGCACCACCGGCGCTCCGGCGTTCTCCAGCTCCGAGGCCACGTGCAGCCGGTAGCCGCCGGCCAGCACCTGCTCGCGCAGCCGCTCCTCCCCCACCCGCGCCAGCGCGGCCTCGAACGGCGCCTGGTCGATGGGCCGGGTGGTCAGGCGCAGGTAGGCCGAGGAGCCGGCCTCGCCGCGGCCCATCCGGGCCAGCGCGTCGCACAGCACCCAGTCCAGGGTGCGGGTGTAGGCGGGCTCGGAGAACACCACGTTCGGCAGCTCCAGGCCGATCGAGGCGGTGATCGTGGACTGGTGCGCGCCGCCCTCGGGGGCCAGCGTGACGCCGGAGGGCGTGCCGGCGATCAGGAAGCGCGCGCCGGAGTAAGTACCGTAGATGAAGGCGTCCAGGCCGCGGCAGACGAAGGGGTCGTACACGGTCCCGATCGGCAGCAGCGGCTGGTCCGACAGGTCCCAGGTCAGGCCGAGCTGGCCCAGCAGCAGGAACAGGTTCATCTCGGAGATGCCGAGCTCGATGTGCTGCCCGGAGGGGGACTCGTTCCAGCGCACCGGGGAGTCGGCGGCGGTGTAGTTCCGCACCTCGGCAGGCGCGAACACGCCGAACTTGTTGATGAACCCGGCCAGGTTCGTCGAGGTCGCCACGTCCGGGGCGGTGGTCACCAGATGCCGGGCCACCTCCGGGGTGCGCGCCAGGCCCGAGACCAGGCGGCCGAAGGCCTCCTGCGTGGAGGTCGGCTTGGCCGGCGAGCGGGTCTCGACCTGGACCGGGACCGGGACCGGCGGGTGCGCGGTGGGCTGCGGGCGCTTCAGGAGCGCGGCGCGCGCGGCGACCACGCGGCCGGCAGCGGTGTCCGGGGAGATGCGGTCCCACTCGGTGGCCTCGGTCAGGCCCTGGGCGGTGCGCAGCTGCGCGACCTGCTCGGTGCTCAGCAGCGCCGAGTGGTTGCGCGGGTTGCCGGCGATCGGCAGGCCCCAGCCCTTGACGGTGTAGGCGAAGACCACGCTGGGGCGGTCGGTGACGGCGTCGCACTCGGCGTAGGCGTCGAGCATCGCGGTCAGGTCGTGGCCGCCGAGGTCGGTGAGCAGGGCGCCGAGGTCCTCGTCGGGGACCACGGACAGGATCGAGGCGACCTCGGCCGGGGCGCCTTCCAGGAACTCCGTGCGCAGGCGCGCGCCGTCCAGGCCGAACAGCGACTGGTAGCGCTCGTTGGACATGGCGTCGATCCACGCCTTCAGCGCGCCGCCGCCGGGCCGGTCGAACACGGCCTGCAGGCGGCGGCCGTACTTGACCTCCACGACGTGCCAGCCCGCGGCCTCGAACTGCAGGCGCAGCTGGCCCTCGCGGATACCGGGCACCACGCGGTCCAGGGACTGCCGGTTGAAGTCGACGATCCACATGACCTCGCCCAGGCCCGCGCACGCCGGGTCGGCGATGGCCTCCCAGACGTTGCCCTCGTCCAGTTCGGCGTCGCCCAGCAGCGCCACGAAGCGGGAGCGGGGCCGGGCCCCGAAGTGCGCGTCGACGTAGCGGCGCGCGGCGGCGGCGAACAGCGGCGCGGCCGGGCCCAGGCCTACCGAGCCGGTGGAGAAGTCCACACGGTCGGGGTCCTTGGTACGGCTCGGGTAGGACTGCAGGCCGCCGAAGGCGCGCAGCTGCGTCAGGTAGGAGCGGTCCAGTTCGCCCAGCAGGTACTGGATGCCGTGGAAGACCGGCGAGGCGTGCGGCTTGACCGACACCTTGTCGTCCGGGCCCAGGTGGTGGAAGTACAGCGCGGTCATGGCGGTGACCAGCGAGGCCGAGGAGGCCTGGTGGCCGCCGACCTTGACCCCGTCGCCGGTGGCGCGGTCGTGGTTGGCGGCGTCGACGATCCTGGTGGCCAGCCACAGGACGCGTTGTTGGATCTCGTTCAGGGCTTCCAGGTCCGCTCGGCCCGCCGGATCGGCGGACGTCGGGGCGGACTGGGGAACTGCTGCGGGCATGGCGCATCCCTCGCGGTTCGGGGGCGGACGTCGTTGTCACACGCCCGGCTCTGCGGGGTCACCGCGCCAGGCTCGTGGTCTCATTATCGGACGTCGGCTCGCCTGCTGAAAACGTCGAGGTCGAACGGGGGATCTTGATCCACGGATCGCCTCTGCGCCGGCGCGCGCGATCAGTTCTGGTCAGCGGGTACAGGGACAGCCCGATGCCGAAGGCGACCAGGTGCCCCAGCGGGGTGTAGTCCACCGCGGCGTCGAAGTCCTTCAGCGAGGCCTGGTAGAGCAGGTAGGCCAGCATCAGCGACCACACCGACAGGCGGTAGGGCCAGCGCAGCCGGTAGGCCAGCAGCGCGGCGCACGCGTAGGCGCCGTAGCTGATGCCGACGTCGATGGTGCGGGAGTAGACCCGGTCCTGCTCGGGGGTCAGGACCACCGTCTCCTCGATCCACAGCGCGATCAGGAGCGTGGCGCCGATGTGGCCGGCCAGGAACGCCAGCACGGTGCGCCAGGTGCCGATCCAGCGCTCGAGCGGCGCCAGGTAGATGAAGGCGGTCAGGGCCATGAACACCAGCTCGTTGACGTCGGTCCACATCGCTGAGCCGAACAGCACCGTCAGCGGCTCCTTCTTCAGGTGCGCCAGCGTGGTGGAGTGCGTGAGCAGCACCGCGTTGCGCAGCCGCGGAGACAGGCCGATCAGCATCCAGGCGTGCACCACGACCAGCAGCGACAGCGCCGTGGTGAACGGCGCCAGCCGGGCCCAGGCCTTGAGCCAGTTCCAGCCGATGCGCACATGCCGGCTGGCCCAGGTGTTGGTGCGCAGGAGGTACACGACCAGTAACACCGCCGGAATGGCGGCAAGTTCTACCCAGCCGGTCCTCATGTGCCCAGTGTCTCCCTATCGACCCGATCAGCGCCTGTCCTCGGTGTATTCCCAAGACTGAGCAGCACTGTGCAGGTTCCCGCTGAGAAGCCGATGAAAAACGCGGGAACGCAGCGAAGACGGGATCCGGATCCCTGAGGGACCCGGATCCCGCCGCTCCTACCAGGGTGAACGCTAGAACGAGCGACCCGGCTTGAACTTGCGGTACATGAACGCGCCGCCGCCCATCAGCGCCGCGCCGATCGGGGCGAGCATCAGGCCGTCGGCACCGGTGTGCGCCAGCGTGCCGACCGCGGGCGGGACGACCGAGCCGGTCTCGGGCGGGGTGGTGCGCGGGGCGGTCCAGCCGGTAGTGGTGGTGTTCGGCGGCGAGGGCGGCGGGGTGCCGATCGGGGGCGTGGACGGTGCGCCGTTCGCGCACGTGTTGCCCTCGGCGCCGTTGCCGACGCCGACCACGTTCACCGAGTCGCCGCAGACGTTCACCGGGACGGAGATCGGCAGCTGGACGGTGTTGCCGGATCCGACACCCGGAGAGCCCACCGAGCTGCCGGTCGCGGTCGAGCCGCCGGTGGTGCCGCCGGCGTTGGCGCAGTGGTTGCCCTTGGCCCCGTTGCCGACGCCGACCACGTTGACGGTGTCGCCGCACAGGTTGACCGGGACGTCCACGGGGACCTGGACGGTGTTGCCCGAGACGATGCCCGGGGAGCCCACGGAGCTGCCGGTGGCCGTGGAGCCGCCGCCGGCGCCGCCGCCGTTGTAGCAGTGGTTGCCCAGGGCGCCGTTGCCCACGCCGACCACGTTCACCGAGTCGCCGCAGGCGTTGACCGGGATGTGCACCGGGGCCTGGATCGTGTTGCCCGAGAGGATGCCCGGGGAGCCGACCGAGCTGCCGGCCGCCGACGCTCCGCCGCCGGCCGTCGCGCCGCTGCCGCCGGCGCTGGCGCCGCCGGAGTTGGCGCAGTGGTTGCCGGCCGCCGGGTTGAGCAGGCCCACCACGTTGGCCGTCACACCGCAGACGTTGATCGGGATGTCCACCGGGATCTGGATGGTGTTGCCCGAGAGGATGCCCGGCGAGCCGGCGGTGGTGATGCCGGCGTCGCCGACCCCGGCGGCCGACGCGTCGGCGTGCGCGATCCCGGCCCCGCCGGTGGCGAGCAGCCCACCGGTGGTGAGTCCGAAAACGATCCGCCGCTTTGCTTGCGATTGCATGAAAGCCCCTGCCTTGTTCCGTCTGCCGTGTTCTTCAGACGAGCCGATAGACCTATCCGACTAACGAGGCGGTCAGCGGGAGGTTTTTCCCGGCAAACCGTGAATCGTTCGTACGAGTGAACCGGGGCAGCCCGGGGCAACCACGGCGCCGGGCTGGTTGTCGGGGGCTTTCGGCGCATACGGGAAAGGGCGGCTCCGAGGACCCGCCAGGGATCCTCGGAGCCGCCCTCGGGGCCGCCCATCAGACGGCCGCGGCTTTGTCAGCCGTTGACGCAGGTGTTGCCGAACGCCGGGTTCAGGAGGCCGATGACGCTCACGGTCAGACCGCAGGCGTTCACGGGCACGTGCACCGGGACCTGGATGGTGTTGCCCGAGACGATGCCGGGCGAGCCCACGGCGGAGCCGTCGGCGGTGGCCTCGGCACTGGCCACACCGGCCCCGGCCATCGCCAGGCCGCCGGTGGCGGCGACGAGGGCGGCGATCTTCTTGGTCTTCAGCACTGGTACTTCCTCCTGGGTAGCGGCGGCACCGATCACGTGCCGCTCGTCCGGAGAAACGACCACCGCTCACTGAGCGAAACGCCCACCGACCGGCGATCAGCCGATCTGGTGAAGGTATGACTTCCGACTTGTGGGGCGGTTCGGGTCAGAAGCACGCCACGACGGCGGCGACGCCCAACTCCCGATCGACGGCCTCGCGGAAGACCCGGAGCACGCCGTCCACGAGCTCAGCCCCCTTCGACCGCGGGCCGTCCGCGAGCTCGTCGAGCCACACGCAGATCGAGGCGACCAGGTCCTCGCGATCCGCACCGGTGAGCAGTCCCTCGACCTCCGACAACGCGGCCGCGGCCTGGTCCGCGGTGAGCAGGAAATCACCGAGGCAGCCGGGCATCCGGGCCGCCCGCACCGCCCCCAGCGCGTGGTAGAGGGCCGCCGCCGGAGACGACTTGCGCGCGCCGAGGCCGAAGGACTGTGTCTGCCCCGCTTCACCGATCCGCTCGATGACCTCCTGCACCAGGTCATCGCTGGCGACGTCGTAGAAGACATCGCAGAACGCTCGGCTGGCCTCGGTCCACACCCAGCCATGGCGATCATCGAGCTCGATGAACGCGACGTCGCCCTGGTCGGCCCACCAGGCCATGACCTGCTCACGATGCTCGGTCCCCGCCGCGAGCTCGTCGGCGTAGCGCTCCCGCCATGTCTGTATCTGCTCGTCGGCGGCTGTCGTCAGCATCCAGAATCCGGTGAAACTCACGTCTTGATGAAACCAGAGCCCGCCGACAAGGCCGGCCGATCCGCAGGTGCCGTCGGGTCAGAAGCACGCCGACACGGCCGCGGCGCCCAAGCCCTGTTCGGCGGCGCGGCGCAGGACGCGCAGCGGAGCGTCCACAATCTCCGGCGCTTCGGACGCGGCGTCGTCGGCGGCATGCTCCAACCACCGGCCGACCCGCTCGACCACCTGGGCGCGGCGCGCTCCGCCCAGGATCTGCTCGACCCGCGGCAGCACGGCCGCGATCTCGTCGGCGGCGATCAGGAAGTCCCCGAGACAGCCCGGCATCCGGGCGGCGTCGGCGGCACCCAGCGCCTGGTACAGGGCCGCCGCCGGAGCACCCTTGCGCACACCGGGGCAGCTGCGGCCCGGGGCGGCGCCGGCCGTGTCGGCGGCGGCGATGACCTCGTTCGCCAGGTTGTCGGAGACGCTGTCCCAGAACAGGTCGGCGAAGGCGAAGCCGCTCTCGGTCAGCCGCCAGCCCTGCCGGTCGTCCGCCTCCAGGAATGCGTCGTCGCCCAGGGCCGCCCACCAAGCCAACGCCTTCTCACGGCTGTCCGCCGCCTCCGCGCGCTCGTCGGCGTAGCGCTCCCGCCAGATGCGGATCCGCTCGTCGTCGACGGCCGTCAGGATCCAGAAACCGGTGACACTCATCCCTTGATGAGACCACAGCCCGCCGACAAGGCCGGCCGATCCGCAGCTGCGATCGGGTCAGAAGGTCATCGGGACCGCGGCGACTCCCAGGCCCTGGTCGGAGGCGCGGCGGAAGACCCGGAGCAGCCCGTCGAGGATCTCGGACGGTTCAGCCGCCGAACCGTTGCCGCCGTAGTCCAGCCACAGCCGGACCCGCTCGACCAGCGCCTCGCGCTCGGCGCCGGCGAGCAGCCGTTCGAGGTCCGGCAGGATCGCGGCGACCTCGTCCGCCGCGATCAGGAACTCGCCGAAGCCGCCCGGCAGCCGGGCGGCCTCCGCCGCCCCGAGCGCATAGTAGGCGGCCGCCGCCGGAGCGCCCTTGCTCGCTGCCGCGCTGACGAAGCCCTGCGCGCCGGCTGCCTCGGCGGCGGCGATGACCTCCTGGGCCAACTCCTCGCCGGCCGGCTCCCAGAACAGGTCCGCGAACGCGGAGCCGGCCTCGGTCCGCTGCCACCGGCCGTCGCCGACCGGCTGCAGGAGCCCGTCGCCGCCGAGGCCGGCCCACCAGGCCAGCGCCTGGTCGACGCCGTCCGCCGCCTCCGCGATCTCGGCCGCGTAGCGTTTCCGCCACGCCTGGATCCGGTTGTCGGCAACCGTCGTCACGATCCACATCCCGGTGACACCCACCGGTCGATCAGACCAGAGACCTCTGACAAGAGCCGCCGGATCCCTCAGATCCCCAGCACCGACGGATCGCTGGCCAGCGCCGCGAGCCGCTCGGCGGGGTTAGGCACCAGCTTGCGCGCCTTCAGGTCCATGATCCCGCCGGTGACCACGATGTCGGCGCACACCGTGCCGTCCGTCTTGGTGATCTGCTGCTTGAGCTGGAACACCTTGCCCTCGGCCCAGGCGAACTCGCAGGTGACGTCCACCTGCTCGCCGCCGCGCAGCTCGCGCAGGTACTTCACGTTCACCTCCAGCGCGACCGGCCCGATGCCGCCGGCGACCATGGCGTTCTGCTGGATGCCCGCGGCGGCCAGCAGCTCCCAGCGGGCGTGCTCGGAGTACTGGATGTAGACGGCCTGGTTCAGGTGGCCCTGGGTGTCGAGCTCATAGCCGCGGACCGTGATCGGGACCGAGAAGACCATGGTCGTCTCCTTTTGTGCGATGGCGTGTGCGCCAGTGAAAGACAGATCAGGGGCGACCGTGGTGGCCGCCCCTGACATGTTACTAGCGAGTAGCTTCAAACGTCCTTGTGGAAGAGCTACAAAGGACGCCGCATACCTTCGACCACCGCGGCAGGCGTCTCCACCGCGATCGAGTGGTACTGCACCATCGGCGTCACGATCGCCTCCCGCGGCCCCTCGAGCCACGCCGCGCTGGAGTAGAACGCGTCCTCCTGCTCCTGCAACTGCTCCAACGACTCGAACGCCCGCATCAGGAACGCCTCCTCGTGGCCGTCCTCGGCGTACAGCGACGGCCCGGCCGCCACCACGTCGATCCCCGCCTTGGCCAACAGCGGGATCGCCTCCTCGGTCATCGCGCGCAGGAACTCCTCGCGCGTGCCCGGGTGCAGGCGATAGGTGCGGATCTCCAGAATCATTGACACCCCGTCTTGTAGTCCTGCGTCACGTAGCCGTGGTCGGCTGCGATGTAGTGCCCGTAGCACCCGGAACGGTCGGCGCCGACGTACAGTTCCGAGTCCGAGCCGTCCGCCGCGGTCACGACGCTGTTCACGCGCTGCAGGTTGCCCTTGGCCTGCACCCGGTCGTCGACGGCCGAGACCGGCTTCCAGGCGTTGCCGTGGTCGGCCTCGGTGCTGGTCAGCTGGCGCTCCACGCTGACCTGTCCGTCGACCGTGTACGAGTCCGAGTTCGCACCCGGGATGTAGGTGCTGGTCATGTCGATCGGGTACGACCACGTGTCGTGCCGCAGCTGCCGGTGGCCCAGGCCCGGGCCGTCGGAGGCGGCGGTCTCGGTCCAGCCGGAGTCCCGCTGCTTCACGGTCTGCACCGTGCCGGCCTGCGCGATGTCGTCGCTGTTGGTGTAGGCGCTGTGCCGCGTCACGCTCGTGGTGATCCGGCCGTGCGAGGTGTCGACGTAGCCGGCGACGGTCCAGTCCCGGGTCACGGCGGCGGTGATCAGGTCGCTGCCGTCGGGCTGGGTGGCGACGTGGTAGTCCACGGCCGGCGAGGGGCTGATCGTGTCCTGGGTCAGCGCGCCGGAGGTCTGCGCGGAGCCGGCGTCGACGTTCACGAACAGGCTGCCGTCCATCAGCCAGGTGTCGCTGATGTCCGAGGGCGGCACCAGGGTCACGGTGTGCGGCTTGCCGTCGGCCAGCAGGCCGGCGAAGGGCGTCAGGTCCAGGTCGTAGGGCTGGGTCCGGAACGCGTCGATGCTCGGGATCGGCCGCCACATCAGGGGGCTGACGCCGCCGGTGTAGATGACCGGGAACGGCTGCGCGGTCCCGGCCGGCTTGCCGTCGACGTCCACCTGCACCTCGCGGTACGTCCCGCCACCGCAGAGCCCTTCGCTGGCGTGCGAGGCGGCGTAGGAGTCGGGCACGTTGGAGTACCAGAACTCCTCACAGCCGCCGCCGCGCGCGTACAGCTGCAGGTCCGCGCTCTCGGTGTTGCGCGGCAGCGTCACCGTGGTGCTCGCGGTCTGGCCCTGGGTCAGGCCCCACCAGCCGGCCGCCGACGTGCTCTGCGAGATCGGGACGACGACGTCGCTGTGCGCGGCTTCCGGATGGTGCTTGTCGGCCTGGTAGTAGGTCACGGTCATCGTCATGTGATAGGTGGCCGTGTACGTGTCGTTCACCACGTTGCCCAGGTCCACCACCAGCGGCTGCGGCGTGCGCAGCAGCGGGATGAACGCCGAGATGTCCTGGTCCACGTGCCAGGAGATGCCGGCCGGATCCGGCTCGGGGGTGCTGGTCCGGAACACCTCCGACCCGCCGATCCACACGCCGGCCAGCCGGTCGTACTGCCGCCCGGCGGCGTTGCCGGACCAGTCCAGCACCACCTTCGACCACGGCCCGGGACAGGCCGCCGGCGGCGCCAGGGTGCCGGTGAACGGCTGGCCGTAGCTGTTGGCGAAGTCGTGCTGCATCGCCGTGACCGTGCAGCTCGGGGTGTCCGGCCGCGCGATCGGCGGCAGCGCCGTGACCGGGTTCTGATAGTTGATCTCCACGGTCGGCGCGGCGGCCGCGGCGGTACCCGCGAACGTACCGGCGACGAACATGGCCGCGGCTGCGGCCAGAGCCAGGGGTCTCCACATGGCTGACACCCTGGCAAGCCCCTGAGCTACATACAAGAGCTGGATCCCTTATTTGATCTCAACTTTCCACGTGGAGGTGCGGCCGGCCTCGGCCTGGAACCGCATGCGGCCGGACGGCCCGAACAGGGGTGAGCGGAGGTCGAGCTCGCCGTCGCGGTCCGGGGTCACCGAGATCTCCGTCGCCGCGCCGTCGGCCCAGCGGACGTCGACCCGGACCGCGCCCCGGGCCCGCAGGCCGGTCACCGAGCCGTTCGGCCAGGCCGCGGGCAGCGCCGGCAGGATCCTGATCGCGCCGAGGTGGCTCTGCACCAGCATCTCGGCGATGCCGGCCGTGGCGCCGAAGTTGCCGTCGATCTGGAACGGCGGATGGGTGTCGAACAGGTTCGGCAGGGTGCTGCCGGTGAGCTGTTCGGACAGCAGGCGGTGCGCGTGGTCGCCGTCCCACAGCCGGGCCCAGAAGTTGATCTTCCAGGCCTTGGACCAGCCGGTGCCGCCGTCGCCGCGGGCGTTCAGGATGGTGCGGGCCGCGTCGGCGAGGGCCTCGTCCCGAAGCGGGTCGATGTCCGCGCCCGGGTGCAGCGCGTACATCTGCGAGACGTGACGGTGCTGGTTCCGCGGATCGTCGAGGTCTTCCTTCCACTCCTGCAACTGCCCCCAGGAGCCGATGCGAAGCCCGGAGTCCAGGTCCTCCCACTGGTCAGTGAGGCCGGGGGTGTGCTTGAACAGATCGCGGATGATCTGCTGGGCCATCGCGCCGCCCGCGGTGTATTCGCCTTGTTCCGGCGAGAAGCTCGGGTTCGCCACCAGCGTGCCGTCGCGGGGATCGCGCCGAAGGTTCGCCAGCCAGAACTCGGCGGCCTCCTTCATCACCGGGTAGGCGCGCTCGCGCAGGAAGTCCTCGTCCAGCGTGAAGGCGTAGTGCTCCCATAGGTGCCGGCACAGCCATGCCGCAGCCTCCGGGAACCAGAACGCGTCCGGCCAGTCGTGCACCCCGGTGAAGCCGAAGGGTGTGGTCTCGTTATGGACCACCCAGCCTTCGGTGCCGAACATCTCGCGGGCCGAGACCCGGCCCGGCGCGCGCAGCGCGTCGATGAAGTCGAACAGCGGCTCGGCGCACTCCCCCAGCGCGCACGGTTCGGCCAGCCAGTAGTTCATCTGCAGGTTGATGTTGACGTGGTAGTCGCCGGACCACGGCGGGGTCGGCGAGGCGTTCCACACGCCTTGCAGGTTCGCCGGCAGCAGGTTCCCGGCACGGGAGGAGGCGATGAGGAGGTAGCGGCCGTGGTCGAAGAACAGCTGCTCCAGGGCCCGGTCGGTGGCGGGGGTGGAGTCGGCGGTGCCGTAGGCGGCCAGGAGCCGGTCGGTGGGGACGCCATCCGGCAGGCTGCCGCGGAGGTCCAGGACGACGCGGTCAAACAGGGCGCTGTGGTCGGCGATATGCGCGGCGCGCAGGTCCTCGTAGGTGGCGGCCGCGGCTTTGGCGATGGTTTCGGCCACCGGACCCGCGGGGTCGATCCCGTTGCGGTAGGCGGGATACGTGGCGGCGTAGTCGGTCGCGGCGGCCAACAGGATGACGAGGCGGTCGGCGCCTTCGACGGTGAGGCGGCCCTCGCTCGCGGTGAGGCGGCCGCCTTCGGGGATCGCCGTGATCTGCCCGGCGTGGCGCAGGCCGTTGTCGGCGAGGGCGCCGCCGATGGTGATCGTGGCGTCCTCGGCGGTGACATCGGCGCCCTCGATGCCGGGTTCGTAGCGCAGGACGCAGTCCAGGGCACCGGGGCGGTCGGCGCTCAGCAGCCCGACCAGGACGCCCGCCGGGTGGCTGACGAAGTACTCGCGGGTGTGGCGGACACCGGCTGCTTCGAAGGTGACACCGGCGAGGGCGTCGGAGATGTCGAGGATGCGGCGATAATCCCTTATACCCTCATCATCCAGTTTCGGGAACTCGATGATCAGATCGCCGTAGTTCTGGAAGTTGCCGAACCCCGTTTTGGGCTGCCCGAGCAGTTCGGTGACGGTCTGCGGCGGAAGCGAGCCCTCCTCCTCGATCCGCCGCCGCACCTCCTCCAGCGCGCCGGGCCGTGGCCCACGCCAGTCGCCGTGGTCGTAGCCGGGGTGCCCCGGTCCCCCGGTCCACAACGTCTTCTCGGTGAACTGGACGCGCTCGGCGGCGACTCCGCCGAAGACCATCGCGCCGATGCGGCCGTTGCCGATCGGCAGCGCTTCGCGTTCCCAGTCGGCGGCCGGGGCGTCGTACCAGAGCAGGTGTTCCATGCTCCGTGATCCTGCCTGCGGGCGGACGCCGCCCGCCATGCAGTTTCGTCAGGCGTACACCGGAGTTTTTGCAAGCTCGCTGTGGTGCAGATAGCGGCGTCCGGCCAGCTGGATGAGCACGGCCACGGCTATACCGGCGACCGCGGTCACCGCCGCCGAGGACAGCCCGGCGTGCGCGATGACGAAGCCGCTGATCGCCGAACCAGTGGCGGCGCCGACGTTGAACAGCGTGATCAGCCAGGCGAAGGCCTCGGTGGCGGTGCCGGCCGGGGCCAGCTCGCCGGTGAGCATGAACAGCACGGTCAGCGACGGCGCGAAGCAGACGCCGGAGACCACCATGATCGCCACCATCAGCGGCGGCGCCGGGACCAGGAGCAGCAGGGCGTAGGCGGCGCCGAGGCCGACGCGCAGCGCCAGCAGGTGGCCGGTCGCAGAGCCCGGCCACCTGCGCGCGCCGTAGACCAGCGCCCCGATCAGCGAGCCGAAGGCGTTGATCGCCATCAGGGTGCCCGCGCCGCCGGGGAACTTGTGGTGCTCGGCGTAGTCGACCAGGACGACGTTCAGCGTGCCGATGGCGATACCCAGGCCGATCAGCGAGGTCAGCAGCACCACCAGGCCGGGGCTGCGCAGCGGTCCGAGCCAGTGCGCCTCGCGCGGCTCCGGACGCCAGCCGCGCACCGGCTTGGTCGTCGCGACCACCAGTACCCCGACCGCGCCGAGCGCCGCCCCCAGCCACAGCGCCGCCACCGGCGAGGCCCAGGCCACGCAGCCGGCCACGACCAGCGGCCCGGAGACGAAGATCAGCTCCTGCGCCGCGGAGTCCAGCGAGTACGCCGAGGCCAGCCCCTCGGCCAGCACCAGCTTCGGCCACAGGATGCGGATGCACGGCTCCAGCGGCGGCGCGGCCGCCCCGGCCAGCACCACGCCGAGCAGCACGGTCGGCCGGTTGCCCGGCGCGAGCGCGAGGATGGCGAAGCCGATACCGGAGGCGGCGGCCGAGGGAACCAGCACCTTGACCTGCCCGACCCGGTCCACGAGGCGGCCCAGCACCGGGCCGCCGATCGCGGCGGAGACGGCCAGGGTGCCCGAGGCGATGCCGACGAAGCCGTAGTCCATCCCGGAGCGGCGCAGGGCCAGCGGGATCATCAGGATGGACATGCCGCCGGGCAGCCGGCCGACCAGGGAGCCGGTGAGCAGGCGGGTGATGAAGGGTAGGCGAAGGAGAGCGAGGTAGCCCAAGGGAGGTCCTTGTGTCGAAACGGCCGAACGAAATCTTTAGCCGCGTTCGGGGCAGGGGTTGCCTACGCCACGCATGTTCTCATATCCCGGTAGGGGTCACTAGTCCGTTACGGCTGTGACCCACAGCGTGCGCACTCCATAGTGCGGACGCCTGATGTAGGTTCCGGACATGCAGACCCCGGAGATCATCGAGGCCGCTGTGCAGCGGCTCACCGACGAGTACATATTCCCGGACAAAGCGACCCTGACCGCCGGCGCCCTCACCGCGGCACTGTCGGCCGGCGACTTCGACGCGCTGAACGGCCCGGCCCTGTGCACCCGGGTCACCGAGATCTTCTTCGAGCACTGCGCCGACAAGCACCTGCGCCTGATCTGGAGCGAGGAGCCCCAGGACCTCGACGAGTCGGACAGCGATGCCCTCTTCAACGCTCTGATAACGGCTGAGAACCACGGCATCCGGCGCGTCGAGCGGCTTGAGGGGAACATCGGCTATCTGGACCTGACCATGGTGACCGACGCCTCGGCCGGCGCCCCGGCGATCGCCGCGGCCATGGAACTGGTCGCGAACACCGAGGCGCTGATCATCGACCTGCGCGCGAACCGCGGCGGCGCGCCGAACGGCGTCCAACTGTGGTGCAGCTACCTGTTCCCGGACGACGACACCCATCTCAACGACATCTACTCCCGCGTCGAGGACGGTACCCGCCAGTACTGGACCCTGGCCCACGTCGACGGCCGCCGCTACCTCGACCGCCCCGTCTACATCCTCACCAGCGGGACGACCTTCTCCGGCGGCGAGGAGCTCGCCTACAACCTGAAGACCCAGAAGCGGGCGACGCTGATCGGCGAGACGACCCGCGGCGGCGCCCACCCGACCGAGTGGTACCCGCTGACCCCGCACATCATGGTCTCCATCCCCAATGCCCGCTCGATCAACCCGGTCACCGGGACGAACTGGGAGGGCGTGGGTGTCGAGCCGGATGTGGCGGTGAGCGCGGAGGAGGCTTTCGAGGTCGCGTACCGGAATGCGCGGGAGAAGATCGAGCCGTGCCACAGCTGAGCGCCGATGAGATTGACGCCTACCTCGACCGCATAGGCGCGCCCGGCCCCTTGAAGCCGGACATCGACACCCTGAACATGCTGCACCGCGCGCACGTGACGACCGTCCCCTTCGAGAACCTGAGCATCCACCTGCCCGGCGAGGAGATCTCGCTGGATCTCAGTGCCCTGATGGACAAGGTCGTCGCGCGCCGGCGCGGCGGCTTCTGCTACGAGCTCAACGGGCTGTTCGCGGCGTTGCTGGAGTCGGTCGGGTTCGGTGTGGAGCGCTTGTCCGCGCGTACGTACTCTGCGACGCGCGAGACCTTCACCGACCGGCCCCTGGATCACCTGGCGCTGCGGGTCACCGACGCGGCCGGCGGGGTGTGGCTCGCCGATGTCGGGTTCGGGAAGCACAGCGCGCTGCCGCTGCGGTACGCCGAGCGCGGGCGGCAGCGCGATCCGTTCGGGGTGTTCCAGATCGTGGAGGGCGCCGACGGTCTGCTCGACGTGCTGCTCGACGGTTCGCCGGCGTACCGCGTGGATCCGCGGGCCCTGGCGCTGGCGGACTTCGAGATGGGGCGGTGGTGGCAGATCACCTCGCCGGATTCGCTGTTCCGGCAGCTGCTGATGTGTTCGCTGCCGACCCCGGACGGCCGGGTGACGTTGAACGGCCGCAAGCTCATCACCACCGACGCCGACGGCCGGCGCGAACGGGTACTCAAGGACGACGCGGCCGTCCTAGCGGCCTATCGGGACCTGTTCGGGATCGCGTTGGACATCGTCCCGAGACTCGCCTGATCACCGGAAATCCCGGGCCTTGCGCGACACCCCCGCCCGCAACGGCTCGATCCGCCCGGCCACCACGTTCACCGCCCCGTCGCTGCGCTCCAGCGTCCCGTGGACCAGCAGCGCTCCGTGTCCCAGCGCCACCTTCCGCTGCGCCTCCCACACCGGGGCCGGGCAGATCACGTTGATCAGCCCGGTCTCGTCCTCCATGCTCAGGAAGCACGTGCCGTGCGCCGTCGGGGGCCGCTGCCGGTGCGTGACGAGCCCGGCGACCCGGACCAGGCTGCGGTTGCGCACCGTGCGCAGTTCGGCGGCCGGGGTCACGCCGCGCAGCGCCAGCCGGGCCCGCAGGTGGCCGATCGGGTGGTCCTCCGGGCTGGTGCCGGTGGCCCACAGGTCGGCCAGCGTGACCTCCACCGGGGTGAGCGGGTCCAGCTCCGGGACCGTCGTGCCCGGGGCGGTGCCCGGCAGGTGCCCGGCGGTGGTGCCGGCCAGCGCCCCGGCCGTCCACAGCGCCTCGCGGCGGTCCAGGCCGAAGCACCCGAAGGCCCCGCCGGTGGCCAGCGCCTCCAGTGTCGGGCGGGACAGGCCGGTGCGCACGATGAAGTCCTCCAGGTCCGCGAACGCGCCCGCGGCCTCGCGCTCGGCGACCACCGCCTCGGCCTCGTCGTCGCCCAGACCGCGCACGCTGCTCAGGCCCTGGCGGATCGCCGGCTGCGCGATCGGCGAGGCGTGCCGGTGCCGCGGCCGGTAGGGGGTGTCAGGGCTCTGCAATGTGGCCTTGGCTCCGGAGGCGTTCACATCGACCCGCTTCACCTGCACCCCGTGCCGCCGCACGTCTGTGACCAGAGATCCGGGGCTGTAGAAGCCCATCGGCTGGTTGTTCAGCAGCGCGGCGGTGAACGCCGCCGGGTAGTAGCGCTTCAGGTAGCAGCTGCACCACACGATGTAGGCCATCGACACCGAGTGCGACTCGGGGAATCCGTACCCTGAGAAGGCGTGCAGCTTGTGGTAGATGTCCTCGGCGACCTCCGGCGTGATGCCGCGCTCGGCCATCCCGGCCATCAGCCGCCCCTTGAGCTCCGCCATCCGCTCCGGCGAGCGCTTGGAGCCCATGGCCTGCCGCAGCCGGTCGGCCTCGGCGGCGGTGAACCCGGCCGCCGCGATCGCCATCTGCATCGCCTGCTCCTGGAACAGCACGACCCCCAGCGTGCGCCGCAGTACCGGCTCCAGCGTGGGGTGCGGGTAGGTGATCTCCTCGTCGCCGTTGCGCCGCCGCAAGTACGGATGCACCGCGCCGCCCTGGATGGGCCCCGGACGGATCAGCGCCACCTCGACCACGAGGTCGTAGAAGCTGCGGGGCTTCAGCCGCGGCAGCGTGGACATCTGGGCCCGCGACTCGATCTGGAACACCCCGACGGTGTCGGCGTCCTGGATCATCTCGTAGACCGCCTCGGCCTCGGGGTCCCCGTCCTGCGGCAGGTCGTGCAGGCCCAGGCGGGTGCCGTGGTGCTCGGCGATCAGCTCCAGCGCGTCGTGGATCGCGCCGAGCATGCCCAGGCCCAGCAGGTCGAACTTCACCAGCCCGGCGGCCGCGCAGTCGTCCTTGTCCCACTGCAGGACCGTGCGGCCCTCGCGGCGGGCCCACTCGATCGGCACCACCTGGGCCAGCGGCCGGTCCACGATCACCATGCCGCCGTTGTGGATGCCCAGGTGCCGGGGCCGGCGCTGGAGCTGCCCGGCCAGCTCCAGGACCTGCTCGGGCACGTCCTCGCCAGCCGCCGGGACGCCTTCGTGCGGCCCGATGCCGCCCGCCCAGGCGTCCACGGTGCCCGGGGAGTAGCCCAGGACGCGCGCCGAGTCGCGCAGCGCCAGCCGGGCCCGGTAGGTGATCACGTTGCAGACCATGGCCGCGCGGTCGCGTCCGTACTTGGCGTAGACGTGCTGGATCACGTCCTCGCGCCGCCCGGCCTCGATGTCGACGTCGATGTCCGGCGGCCCGTCGCGCACCGGGGACAGGAACCGCTCGAAGACCAGGCCGTGCCGGACCGAGTCGACGCTGGTGATGCCCAGGGCGAAGCAGACCGCGCTGTTGGCGGCCGAGCCGCGGCCCTGGGCCAGGATGCCGCGGGCCCGACAGAACTCTGCGATGTCGTAGACGATGAGGAAGTAGCCGGGGAAGGTGAGCTCCTCGATGACGTCGAGCTCGTAGGCGATCTGTCGGTAGGCCTTGGGATTCTCGCTCTCGGAGCCGTAGCGCTGCGCCGCGCCCAGGTATGTCAGATGCCTGAGCCAGCTGGCCTCGGTGTGGCCGGGCGGGACCGGGTAGTCCGGGAGAGCGGGCTTGACGGTGTCGAAGTCGAAGGCGTGCGCGGCGGCCAGCTCGGCGCTGCGGACCACGGCGGGGCCGAACTCGGGCCCGGGGAAGCGCGCGAGCATCTCGGCGCCGCTGCGCAGGTAGGCGGTGGGCGCGCCGGGCAGCCAGCCGTCCATCTCGGCCAGGGTGCGGCGGGCCCGGAGTGCGGCCATGGCGGTGTGCAGGCGGTAGTCGGCGGGGCGGGCGTAGTGGACGTTGCCGGTGGCCACGGTCGGCAGGGCGTGGCGGGCGGCCAGGCGGGCCAGCAGGCGGTTGCGGGCGTCGTCCAGGGGCTGGTCGTGGTCGGTGAGCTCGACCACGACGCTGTGCCGCCCGAACAGATCCATCAGCTTCCTGAGTTCGACGTCGGCCGCCTCGAAGCCGGCTTCGGTGAGGCCGTGGCGCTCCAGTGCCTGGCGGACGGTGCCCTTGCGGCAGCCGGTCAGGATGGTCCAGTCCCCGTCGCTCGCGGCCTCGGCCAGGTCGTCCAGGACGTAGACCGGCCGGCCCTTCTCCTTGCCCGCCAACTGCGCCTTGCCGATGGCCGCCGACAGCCGCCGGTAGCCCTCGGCGCGGCGGGCCAGCACCAGCAGATGGCTGCCCGCCGGATCGGTGACGCCGGTGCGCGCCGCGGTCAGCTCCAGCGACAGCTCGGCGCCGAAGACGGTGGCCAGCTCGGCGTCCTCGGCGGCCTGCTTGTACTGCATGGCGCCGGCGAAGCCGTCGTGGTCGGTGACGGCCAGGCCGTGCAGGCCCAGCCGGGCGGCCTCGGCGACCAGCTCGGCGGGGCTGGAGGCGCCGTCGAGGAAGGAGAAGTGGGAGTGCGCGTGCAGCTCGGCGTAGGGCGGGTCGAGCTTGGCGCTGCGGCGGGGCTCCGGCGCCGGCGCCGTCTCCGGCGCGGCCTGCTCGGCCTCGCCGTAGCGGCCCCAGGTGAGGCGCTTCTCCAGCTCGCGCCAGCGGATCACCGGGTTGAAGGCGCCCATCAGTCGTACACCGCCTCGACGGACCAGCGGCCGTCCTGCACGCCCAGCAGCCAGGCGCGGCCGTCGTCGGTGACGGCCTGGAACCGGGCCCGGCGCACCGCCCGCCCCGGCTCCCACCACCGCTCGGCCAGCGGCCAGGGCCCGGCCCAGGACAGGATCCTGAGCCGCTCGCCGGTCTCGGGCAGCACCAGCTGCGCGGGGCCGGCGGAGATCCGCAACCGCCCGGAGACCCCGACCGCGCGGCCGGCGGCGTCGACGACCTCGGCCGGGCGCGGCGCGCGCGGGACGTCGGCGGGGGCGGGCGCGGGCAGGGCGGCGGGCCAGGGCGCGGGCTCGGGGGTCTGCGGCGGCAGGTCCCCGTAGGGGGTGCGGACGCCCTGGTCGGCGGGGCCGCGGCCGCCGGCGTCGGCCGGGAGGGTGACGGCGTTCGGGCCGTACATCGCCTGCAGGCGCTCGGCGGCGCGGGCGATGCGATCCGGGGCCTCGTCGGCGCCCCACAGGCCCGGCTGGACGCCGCGGGCCGGGACGAGGTGGTCGGGGATGAGGCGCAGGCGGGTGATGCCACGGTCGGCGTGGGGGGCTTCGGCTTCGGCTTGGACTCCCGTTGCGGCTGCGGCTCCGGCTTCCATCGACCCGGCGGCGGTATCAGAGGTCTGGTTGCCCGCCTGCAAAACGGTCTGCCACCCGGACAGCTGCCAGCGCACCCGCTCGGCGACCGCCGTACTGGACAGCAGTCCTTCGTGCCGCCACAGCCGGTAGGAGACCTCGGGCTCGGCGCCGGGACCGGCCGCACCGTGGATCTCCACCGCCACCCGCACCCCGGCCACACCGGCCTGGGCGAGCACCGTGTGCAGCTCGTCGGCGAGCGCCTTGGCGGCGAACACGATCCGCTCCGAGCCGTCCGCCGGCGGGTCGAAGACCGCCTCCACGGATAGATCAGGACCCTGACGCAACGGCGCGGGAGGCTGGGCGTCCAGACCCCGGGCCAGGCGATGCGCCGCCACCCCGGCCGCACCGAACCGGCCGGTCATGGCGTCCGCGGGCAGCTCGGCCAGCCGGCCCAGGGTCTGGACCCCCAGCCGGGCCAGCGGCTCGACCAGCTCCGGCAACTCCAGCACCGAGGTCGGGAAGGACGCCAGGAACTCCGCGGTCCGCCCCGGCACCACCCGCGTATCACTACGGGCGGCCAGCGCCGCGGCGAACACCCCGTCGGCCACCCCGACCCCGGCGCCGACCCCTTCGTCCCCAATCCGGTCCCGAATCGCCCGCACCACCAGATCCTCGCCGCCGAAGTAGCGCGCCGGCCCCTCCACCGGCAACGCCGCCAACCCCGGCCGTACTACCTCGAACCGCGGCGTGAAGTCGGCCAGGACCGCCAGCACCGGCTCGAAGGCCCGGGCCTCGGCGGCCTCGTCGCGCGCGTGCAGGATCAGCTCCGGGGCCAGGCGCTGCGCGTCCCGGGTCCGCTGCCCGCGCCGCACCCCCTCGACGCGCGCCGCCGGGGAGCAGGCCACGATCACGCCTTTGACGACCACGGCCGCCGCGGTGTCCGGATCGGCGCCCACCGCCACCACCGGCCAGTCCGGGCACCACACGGCCAGCGCCCGGTCGGGGACGGCAGGGGGCGCGGACACAGGTGGTGCCTTTCCTAGGCGGCGGTTGGGTTTGGGGTTCTGGTTGTAGTTCTGGTTGTAGTTCGGGCAGTGGTTCAGGCAGTGGTTCAGGTGTCGGCGCGGTTCAGGCGCCAGCGCAGGGGCCGGGGCTACGCACTCCACAACCGCACAACCTCACCGCCGTCCCGGATCTCCGCCGACACCCCGAACCGCTCGGCACTGTCCGCCGGGAGCATCGGCGCATCCGTCTCGGCGGCCCACTCGCGCACCGCGCCGTCAGCGGCGGGCAGCCAGAGGCGCGCGCTGCGCTCGCGGGCGGCGGCGCCCCGGCCGGCGGCGGCGATCGTGACGCGGCGGCCGGTCAGGTGGCCGGTCCCCTCGCCGAGTCCGGACCAGGCCGCGTCGGTCAGCCGCAGCCGCAGATCCGCACCCGGCCACTCGCCGGCCACGACCAGAACCGCCCCGCGCTGGCGCGCCGTCCGCCGGATCCGGGCGCCGACGCGCCGCACGTGCTCGCCGGCGGGCCGGCGCGGCGGCCGCACCAGGACCAGGTCCACCGCACCGGCCAGCACCGCCACCGCCTCGGCCCACCGCTCGCCGGGCTCGTCCAGCATCAGGAAGCGGCTGAGGTCCGCACCCATGCCCGAGGCCGCCGCGATCCCGAACGCGGGCAGCCCCACCACCCCGCACCAGGCCCCGCCCGCCGACGCCCCCGCCGCCAGCGCCAACGCCAGGTAGCTCGGCGCGTCGCCCCACGGCCGCACCCGGTCCCCCACCGTCACCGCCGCACCCCGCCGCAGCACGCCGCCGGGGATCAGCGGACGCAGGGCCGGCAGGACCGGCACGTCCGCGGCGCCCGCACCGGCCGCCGTATCGCTCGAGCCCTTGGCCTGCGACGTCTCTGAGACAGCCGCATCCCCGCCGACCAGCACCCGCAACCGCGCCACGGCCGCCGCGCGGTCCGCGTCGTCCTCGAACGTATGCGCGATCAGTGCCACTCGGCCATATTCGAAGTTTCGTTCGAACGTGTCAACTGGTGAGCGGCTTCCTCGCGGATCGCAGCGGGTGCGACTACCAGTCGTAGTTGGCGAGCCCCAGTTTCAGTTAGCGAATGATGCCGATGTTTCTGCTGAGATTGGTGTGGCCGTTCCGTTCCAGGGATGGGCAGATTCGTTCAGCGGCTGCGGACGAAGGTCAATCGCGGCTCGTGCGGAATCCGCGGGTCCCCGTTGACGAGCAAGTCGGCGCGCTGGACGGTCTGATCCTGCGCGAAATGCCGATCTTCATCAGCCATCCATCCCCGCCACAGGCCCAGAGCCTCCTGCCCGTCGCGCTCGAGACCGCGCCGCAGCCGTACCTCCGGATCAACCTGGATCCACACCGTGTACGTCAGTCGCTGCGCAACCGCTCGGCAAGCGCTGGAGACGCCTTCGAGGATGAGCACGCCGACGGCCGGGACCTCGCGCCATTCGGCAAGGGCACGACGGTCCCAGTCGTAGCGTTGGAACCGGCCCGTGCGCCCGGCTCCCAGCGGTTGCAATACCTGCTGTTCCAGACGCGGCCACCAGTTCAGCGGGTTGTCCCAGGAAGCAAAGTCATCGGTATGCACTCGGGTGCGTGCCCCAGCGCATCAGCCAGGCGGGCGGGCGAAGGTCTCAACACCCAAAGACACGGCCCGCACCAGCCAGAAATTTTGTGGCGGCCCGACCACGTGGGCGGGATCATCGTCTGCGATGTCAGATGACCTGGTCGTTTTCGAGTACGCCGAGCCGGAGACCCTTCTCGGGCAACTTCAGCGTGGCCGCGGCCTGGGGGCGCGTCGAGCCCTGGCCGAGCCCGAGGCCGGGGAGCTGGTGGTCGGCTGCGTCCTTCGAGACCCCAGGTGGGACGCCCAGACCGAATCGCGCGACGAGTATCTCGCATGCTTGATCCATCGCATGGGATTGCCGCTGGACCCGATCGCCCACCACCTGCTCGGGGAAGCAGAACACGCGGAGCTGCGTGACGTCGAGCATTCGCTGCAGGTGCTGGCCTGGCTGGTGGAGCTCGGGCGGATCGACGCGGCTCCACTTCTTCGACGCTACGCGGCCGAAGGCAAGCACTGGGAAGCAGCCGTGGACGCGGTCTGGGATTGGGAGATCGCGGACCTTTGGGACGGCCTAGATCAAGAAGTTCTCGCCCGATTGGACGATGAGCAACTCGCTGAAGTGGCCTATGACTGGGGACCGTGGCCGATCTGGGCCCGTTCTCATCAGCGCGTTCGAGCGGTCCTTGATGATCGTACCGAGGCGCGGAAGAACCGTCCGGAATGGGAAGTGATCAAAGACCTGAGCTCGGAAGTGCTGCTCGGCCGGATCACGGCCGGCACCAGCCCGGGCCGATGGCGGGAACTGCTGGAGTTGGCAGGACGGGGCGAGCTCGCCATCTTGGACTTCGCCGAGAATGCGGAGCTGCGCAGCTCCGGCGCGCTCCCGAACATCGCAGCGGCGCTTCGTGGCCTCGGCGACGCGGCAGTCGGCCGGGCCCGGGACTGGGCGGCAGGCACTGACCCGGAGCTGCGTCTCCTCGCCGTCGACGTCCTTGCCGCCGGCGGCGATAGCGCGGACGTCCCAGTCCTGATGAACGCGCTCACGACGGCGTTGGCCGACGAAGACTGGTGCGGCCTGGAGACGCCCGCGAAGGGCCTCGGCCGCCTGGCAGCCGACGACGCGGCAGATCACCTGGTTCGCGCGTGGGAGTCGACGGTGCATTCCTATGCACGCATCGCCGTGTTCCAGGGCCTGACCGGCTGCCTGCCCACGGGGCTTGACCGCTTCGCCGTCGAAGGACTCGACGACTGCGAAGTGGGGGTGCAGGAGATGGCATGCTTCAAGGCTCCTGCGACCCCGCCGGTGATCGAGCAGCTGCGGGCATGGCAAACGGGCCCGGACAACTCGGACCGGAGCACCTGCGCGTCCATCCGACTCCAAGAGATCGACGAAGCCGACGGCACCTCCAGATCACAGCGATGCGACTACGAATGAAAGAGCAGGTACATCACAGACACGTCACCCGCGAGCTGGCGTAAATGGTTCAAAACGAAAACCGAGAAGTCGTCGGGCGAATCGTCAAAGGCGGAATCGTCCAGCCAATCCCCCTCCGCCGTGACAAGAGCATCGCAGCGCAACAGGCGCGCCGCCTCCCGCTCCAGATAGTCATCAACGGTTCCACGGAACCGATAAACAGGATCCTGAAACGAGTGCAGGACTTTCCTGCCCGGTCCGAGGTATTCACGAACCGGCAGCTGAGAAGCGTAGTCCGCGCGAGCCTCCTGAGCCGTGTAACCGGCAACGCTCAAAGCCTTGTCCAGGAAATGGCCCAGCGGCACGACGGACGACGCGCCAGGCGTGGAGTGCCACTCCTGCCACGAGCCGGCGGTACCGGCGGCGGCGACGCTGAAGGCATCCAAGTCGATCGCGGACACCGGCCCGCCGAAGCAGCGCCCGGGCTCGTTGTCGACCGGCACAAGCCGCGGGTCCCCGACGAACTCGCGCTTCACCACGAAGGAGGGACCACCCGACGTGGGCAGGTTCCACCAGTCCCACTGGCCGTCATCGACCTTGTACATTTCGAAGCCGGACACCTGATCCGCGACCAGTGCCATCATGGCCTCTTTCGAGGTACTGCCCGCGACGCAAATGATGCCGTTGAACTTGGTCACAGGGCCGTACCGCCCGGGGCCCGAAGCTCTTCAACGAGCCGGCTCGGCTGCATGTCAGCCCACCGGTGACGGCCGATTTCGATTTCGACGAGAGACATCGCCCAAGATTAGTCACCCCGGCCCAGCAGGATCGGGCATTAATCTGTTCGACCATGCAGCTCGGCGAACTCATCGGCTCCGGACGCGACGCGGACGTCTACGCCCTCAACGAGAACTGGGTCCTGCGCCGCAACCGCGACGGCCGCTCTCAGGCCGGAGAGGCCGCGGTCATGGCCCACCTGCACGCGCACGGCTACCCCGTGCCGGAGATCCACCCCGCGCCCGCCGACACACGGGCAGACCTCGTCATGCGGCGGGTCGAGGGGCCGACGTTGCTGGATGCGGTGCTGGCCGGGCAGATCGGTGTCGCCGAGGTCGGGGCGACGCTCGCCGAGTTGCTCGTGCGGCTGCACGCCGTGCCGCCGCGCGGCGCCGCGGGTCCGGGAACGGGAACGGGGACGGCGACGGCGATCCTGCACCTGGACCTGCATCCGCTGAACGTCATCCGCACCGCTGACGGTCCCGTCGTCATCGACTGGTCGAACACGCGCGAGGGCACGCCGGCCCAGGACTGGGCGATGTCCGCGCTCATCCTGGCGCAGGTCTCCCAGGACGGCTCGGAGCTGTCGCGGGCCGCCGCCGAGCTGCTGCCGGTGCTGCTCTCCCACCGTCCGGCGGCGATCGTCCTGGACGGCGGCGTCATGGCGTGGGCTCGCGATGAGCGGGCCGCTGATCCGAACCATCCGCCCGGGGACCTTGATGCCGCGGTGGCGCTGGTGATCGATCGCGCCGGGTGAGAGCATCGGGCGTGCAAGCCACACCGAGCGAGAGGCCACCGCGTTGAGAGCTTGGCAGGTCACCACCCACGGCGAGCCCGCCGATGTGCTGCGTGCGGTCGAGGTGCCGGCGCCCGAGCCCGGTGCCGGGCAGGTGCTGGTGCGGGTCCTGGGTGCGGCGCTGAACTTCCCCGATGTGCTCATGTGCCGGGGCCAGTACCAGGTGCAGCCGCCGCTGCCCTACACGCCGGGCGTGGAGTTGTGCGGCGAGGTGGTGGAGACCGGGGCGCGGGTCGTGGGGTCGCCGGTGCTGCCGGGCGGTGCACTGGCCGAGTACGCGCTCATGGAGTCAGACTCCGTATTCGCGGCCCCTGAGTCGCTCGACGATGCCGAGGCCGCCGGGTTCCTGCTGGCCTATCAGACCGGCTGGTTCGGCCTGCACCGGCGGGCCGGGCTGCGGGATGGGGAGACGTTGCTGGTCCACGCCGCGGCCGGTGGTGTCGGCAGTGCGGCGGTGCAGTTGGGCAAGGCCGCCGGGGCGCGGGTCATCGCCGTGGTCGGCGGGGCGGCCAAGGCCGAGGCCGCTCGGGCGCTCGGGGCCGATGTGGTGGTGGACCGGCTGGCGGAGGACTTCGTCGCCGTCGTCAAGGAGGCCACCGGCGGGCGCGGGGCGGACGTCGTGTACGACCCGGTCGGCGGGCAGGCGTATCAGGGTTCGACCAAGTGCATCGCCTTCGAGGGGCGGATCGTGGTGGTCGGGTTCGCCGGCGGCACCATCCCGGCTCCGGCGCTGAACCACGCCCTGGTCAAGAACTACTCGATCCTGGGTCTGCACTGGGGCCTGTACCGGGCCAAGGACCCGCGGGCGGTGGCCGACTGCCACCGCGAGCTGACCCGGCTGGCCGACGCCGGCACGATCAAGACCCTGGTCGGCGCGCGCCTGCCGTTCGAGCAGGCCCCGGCCGGCCTGGCCCGGCTGGCCGCCGGGGAGAACCTGGGCCGGCTGGTGGTCGTGCCTTAACAGACTCCTGATCCGGTCGGCGGCCTGCTCACGGCCGGCCGCCGGCCACCGTCGCGCGCTCGCGGGCCACCTCGACGTCGAACTCCAGGCCGAGCAGGATGGCCAGGTTCGACAGCCACAGCCACAGCAGGAACACGATCACCCCGGCGACCGTGCCGTAGGTCTTGTTGTACGAGGCGAAGTTCGCGATGTACGTGGCGAACCCGGTGGACAGCACCAGCCACAGCACGACCGCCAGCACGCTGCCCGGCGTGACCCAGCGGAAGCGGCGGTCGCTGTGCACCTTCGGCGCGGCCCAGAACAGCAGCACGATCATCGCGGCCACCAGCAGCACCAGCACCGGCCACTTCACGATCGACCAGATCGTCAGGGCGGCGTTCCCCAGTCCCAGGATCCGGGTGGTCTCGTCGGCCAGCGGGCCGGTGAACACCACGATGATGACGCTGACCATGGACGTGATCATCATCAGCATCGTCAGGCCTATGCGCAGCGGTGTGGTCTTCCACATCGGCCGGTTCTCCCGGACCCCGTACACCGTGTTCGAGGCCCGGATGAAGGCCCCCACGTAGCCCGAGGCCGACCACAGGGCACCGACCACCCCGGCCACCGCCAGCGTCCCGCCCGTGCTGCGGCTGGCCCGCACCTGCGTGATGGCGGTGCGCAGGACGTCGTGCACCGACCCGGGGGCGAGCTTCTGCACGTTGTTCAGCACCGTGTTGACGGCCGAGTTGCCGAGCAGGCCGAGCACGGATATCGCCAGCAGCAGCGTGGGGAACACGGCCAGGAAGCCGTAGTACGTCAGGGCCGCGGCCCGGTCCACCAACTCGTCGGTGTGCGCCGCCACCGCGGAGCGCTTGAGCACTGCCATCCAGTTGCGCGCGGACAGCTGCACGGCCGGATCAGGGCTCTGCTCCTCGGCTTCCTCGACCTCCGCAATCTTCGCAACCTTCGCGGAGCCCGCAGAACCCTTCGCGGAGCCCGCAGAACCCTTGGCCGAACCCGTGGAAGCCTTGCCCGCGCTGAGGCGCCGCTCGAGGCGGCTCTCCTTTTTCCGTCGCATCCGAAGCTTGTATCCGGTTCTGCGGCCGCGACACAAACCCGCTGCGCCGGCGGTCTGAAGAAGCCCGTTTCGGTTCCGTGGATCGGGTTATCAGGGCGGTGGCCGGCCTACTACAGAGAACGGGGATAGCCGCAGAGAGGATCTCGCTCATGAGCACAGAGACCCGCACACGGTTCTACCACAGACGCGCGCCCGGAGACCTCGTCTTCCTGGTCGCCGTCATCATCGCCGTCATCATCATCGCGCACATCGTGTTCGTGCTGCTCAACGCCAACTCCGGCAACGACATCGTGAGCACGGACGGCGACTGGGCGGCGTGGTTCGCCACCTGGTTCCTGAACCTGTTCACGCCGGACAGCCACGATCTGAACGTGACGCTGAACTATGGCATTGCCGCCGTGTTCTACCTCGTCGTCGGCGGAATACTGCGCCGGATCATAAACGATCTGTAAAAGGCCTTTGCACCAAACGCGAATTCAGGCGCTCCGCCGCGTTGAGGTCGACTTCGTAGCCGGCTTCTTGCGCGCCGGCTTATGCAGGTCCACGGCCTTGCCCGTGCCCCGCGCGCCCTTGGCCGCCCGGGTCGGCGTCGCAGAGCTCTTCGACGCCGACGCGGCGGTCTTCTTCGACGCCGCGGTCTTGGAGGCGGCCGTCTTCTTCGCCGCGGCCTTCTTCGCGGTCGGCTTCGCACTCTCGGCCTCAGCCTCGCTTTCGGCTTCCGCCTTGCCCCCGCGCGTCTTCTTCGCCGCCTCCACGCTCGCCTTCAGCGCCGCCATCAGGTCGATCACCTGCGCGCCGCCGTCGGCCGGGGCCGGCGGCGTGACGACCTCGCGGCCGGCGACCTTGGCCTCGATGATCTCCTCCAGCGCCTCGCGGTAGTTGTCCTGGTAGGCCTCGGGGTCGAAGTCGGTGCTCAAGGAGTCGATCAGCAGTTTCGCCATCTTCAGTTCCGCGGCCTTGGGCTCGACAGTGCTTGAGGCGCTGTCCAGGAAGTCGAAGTCGGGCTTGCGGACCTCGTCGGCCCACAGCATGGTCTCCAGGGTCAGCACGTCGTCGCGCACCCGCAGCGCCGCCAGGCTTTCGCGCTCCCGCATCGCGAACCGCACCACCGCCACCCGGCCGGAGGCCGCCATCGCGTCCCGCAGCAGCGCGTAGGGGCGCACGCCCAGCTTGTCCGGCGCCAGGTAGTAGGACTTCGAATACATGATCGGATCGATCTGCTCCTCGGGCACGAACGCCTCGACCGAGATGGTCTTGGCGATCGCCTCCGGCAGCCCCTCGAAGTCCTTGGAGGTGAGCACCACCACATCCCCGTCGGGCAGCTGGTAGCCCTTGGCCACGTCGGACAGCGCCACCTCCTCACCGTCCAGCTCGCACACCCGCTTCTGCCGCACCCGGCCGCCGTCGGCGGCGTGCACCTGGTGGAAGGCGACCCGCTTCTCCTCGGTCGCGCCGAACATCTTCACCGGCACCGTCACCATGCCGAAGGAGATGACTCCACTCCAGATCGCCCGCATGCCCCGACGCTAATTCGGATCATCCGGACTCGCACCCCGGACCGGCGCGGGATGTCATGGAACCGTGGACCCGGATCGGCTGCACGAATACCGCGCCAAGCGTGACGCCGCGCGCACACCGGAACCGGTGCCGCAGGCCGCGCCGGAGAAGCGCCGCCGGGGCAAACAGCCGATCTTCGTCGTGCAGGAGCACCGCGCCACCGCCCTGCACTGGGACTTCCGCCTGGAGCACGACGGCGTCCTGGTCTCCTGGGCGCTGCCCAAGGGCGTCCCCACCGATCCCAAGCGCGACCACCGCGCCGTGCGCACCGAGGACCATCCGGTCGAATACGCCGACTTCACCGGCCGCATCCCGGCCGGCGAGTACGGCGCCGGGACCGTCGCCACCTTCGACCGCGGCACCTACACCCCGGAGAAGTGGACCGACGACGAGGTCAAAGTCGAACTGACGGGCGATCGCCTCTCCGGGCACTACACCCTGTTCCGCACCGGAGACTCGGACTGGATGATCCACCGCGAGAAGGGTCAGGACCCTGACTTCACCGGCGTCCCGGACGACCTGCGGCCGATGCTCGCGATCCCCGGGACGGCCCCGACCGGCGCCGGCTGGGCCACCGAGTTCAAGTGGGACGGCATCAGGGCCCTGTGCCGCGTCGAGGGCGGCCGGGCCCGGCTGCGCTCCCGCAACGGCAACGATCTCACCGAGACCTACCCGGAGATCAAGGCGCTGGCCAAGACGGTCAGCAGCGCGCAGCTGCTGCTGGACGGCGAGATCATCGCGCTGGACGAGGACGGCCGGGTCAGCTTCGGCGCGCTGCAGACCCGCTTCGGCACCCGCGGCTCGGAGGCGGCCCGGCTGTCCCGGACGAACCCGGCCTCCTACCTCGTGTTCGACCTGCTCCATCTGGACGGCCGCTCCACCTTGGACCTGCCCTACAAGGACCGCCGCGAGCTGCTGGAGTCCCTGGAGCTGTCCGGGCCGCACTGGCAGACCCCGCCGGCGTTCCCCGACACCCCGGTCGCCGACGTGCTGGCCGCGGCCCGCGCCGCCGGGCTGGAAGGCGTGGTCGCCAAGCGCCTGGACTCGCCCTACCAGCCCGGAACGCGCTCGCCGGCCTGGCGCAAGATCAAGCTGACCTCCTCGCAGTCCGCGGTCATCGGCGGCTTCACACCGGTGAAGCGACAGGGCGCCGCCGCCGATCGCCCGCCGCGCGAGGTCGGCGCACTGCTGCTGGGCGTGCCGGACGAGGCGGGCCGGCTGCGGTACGTGGGCAAGGTGGGCAGCGGCTTCACCGAGCACGATCGCAGGGTCCTGCTGGAGGCGCTGACCGAGCTGGCGGTGGAGGACAGCCCGTTCGCCACGGCCGTGGACGCCCCCGACGCGCGGGTGGCGACCTGGGTCGAGCCGGCGGTGGTGGCCGAGGTGGCCTTCGGGGAGTGGACGTCGAAGGGCCGGCTGCGCCATCCGGTGTTCAAGGGGATCCGGCCCGACAAGGACGCCTCGGAGGTGGTCCGTGAGCCCTGACGCGCGGGCCGCGCAGACCGTCGAGGTGGACGGCCGGGCGGTGAAGCTGACGAACCTGGACAAGGTGCTCTATCCCGAAGACGGCTTCACCAAGGGCGAGATCCTCGACTACTACGCCCGGATCGCGCCGGTGATGCTGCCGCACCTGGCCGACCGGCCGGTGACGTTCATCCGCTACCCGGACGGTGTGGACACATCAGGGTTCTTCGCCAAGCACGCCCCGGCCCACCGGCCGTCCTGGATCCGCACCGCGGCCCTGGCGGCCTCCAGCTCCGGCAAGAAGATCGAGTACGTCCTCATCGACGACCTGTCCTCGCTGATGTGGGCGGCGAACCTGGCCGCGATCGAGTTCCACGTCCCGCAGTGGCGGGTGTCCGACCAGGAGCACCACGATCTGCTGGTGCTGGACCTGGATCCGGGCGCGCCGGCCACGGTGGTGGACTGCGTCCGGGTGGCGCTGGCCGCCCGCGATCTGTTGTCGGGGCACGGGTTGGAGCTGCGCGCGAAGACCTCCGGGGCCAAGGGGCTGCATCTGTACGCGCCGCTGGCCGGCGTCACCGGCGGGCAGGCCCGCGAACTCGCGCACACCATCGCCCGGGCGCTGGAGGGCACGCACCGCGATCTGGTGGTGTCCAGCATGTCCAAGGCCGAGCGGCCGGGGAAGGTGTTCGTGGACTGGTCGCAGAACACGCACGCCAAAACCACGATCGCGCCGTACTCGCTGCGCGCCACGGCGCATCCTGCGGTGTCGACGCCGGTGACGTGGGAGCAGTTGGCGGCGGCGAAGGCACCTGAGGACCTGAGGTTCCCGCCGGCGCGCGCCCTGGAACAGGTCGCGCAGTACGGTGATCTGCTATCAGAGCTATGACACCATCGGGGCTGTGACTTCGACTCCCCAGGCTCTTCTGCTCGACTCCGGCGGCGTCCTGATGCGGCCCATCGGCGGCCGGTGGCATCCCCGGGCCGACTTCGAGGCGACGGTGAAGGCCCACATCCCGCATGTGTCCGACAACGAACTGACCGAGGCGATCCGTGAAGGCGACCGTTTCATGGCCGCCGCGACCTCCACACCGGATCTGGACGACTACCACCGCGCGATGCTGACGCACATCGGCATCCAGGCGTCGGCGAATCTGGTCGCCGCGTTGGTGCGGGAGGTTCCGCCGGCCTCGGTGCTGGAGACGTTCCCCGAGGTGATCCCGACGCTGACGAAGCTGCGTGCGCGCGGCGTCCCGATGGCCGTGGTCTCCGACGCCTGGCCGAACCTGCCGGATCTGCACGCCGCGCTCGGCCTCGGCGACTTCTTCGCCGCCTACGCGATCTCGGCCGTGCTGGGCTGCAGCAAGCCGGATCCGCGGATGTACCACCACGCCAGCGGGGCCCTCGGGCTCGCCCCGGCCGAGTGCCTGTTCGTGGACGACGATCCGGAGCTGGTGGCGGCCGCGATCGCGCTGGGGTATCAGGGGTGCGCGATGCGGCGGGACGGCGAGACGGCGCCTGACGGCGTACCGGCCATCAGCTCCCTGACCGAGCTATTGGACTTGGTCTAGTCACAAAGTCGCGGGACGGGCCGCCAATGTCGTGCGGCCCGCCCCGCTTCTCTCGGGAGGCAAGTACTTATGACCGGTCACGCGGTCGGAGACCGCCCGGTTCCTCCCATCATGCGCTTCCCCGCCCGCGCCGTCATCCGCACGAGGTGGTGGCGGTGGCCCCGTTGACGGTGCCGGTCGCCGAGACGCACAGGTCGCGGCCGAAGATCATCGGGGTCCAGAGCACGGTGCCCTTACCGCTGGCCGACATCTTCGCGCCGTCCGCGCGGGTGGCGGTGGCGGCCAGGTTGGCGGCGCCCACCGAGGAGGTGACCCGGGCCCAGTTGTTGCCGCAGAACGGGGACCAGCGCAGCTCGACCCAGCCGACCTTCTTGCCGTGGCTCATGATGTCCGCGGTCCGGATGCTGCGCGCCTGGAAGGTCGTGGAACAGCCGGTGGCCTGCGGGTCCTTGCCGTTGCAGCCCTGGTTGCCGCACGTGGCCTGGGCGGCCTTGGCCGGCGCCGCCGGCGCCGAGGCGGTGGCCGCGAAGGCCCCCAGCGGAGCACTGGCGAGGGCGAGCGCGCCGAGTCCCACACCGATCCGGGAAGCGATTCGACGAGAGAACATGACTCCCCCTGGAGGGGACTCAGAAAGCGCCGTCGCGGCGGGGGAACCCCGCCGACCCGAGGCGACGCCTGGTGTCGTGCACCTCCGCCAATGGTGGCCGGAGGGCGGCCGAGGGTGGCGAGCCGCCATGCGCCGTTCGGGGGAGTCCGGGCGTGCGCCGCGGCGCCCCACGTTGAAGTTTCAATCGGGTGTGTCAGGCCCCTTAATAATCCGACGTCCCGCCGACCGCCCACGTGATCGCGTTGGCCACCGGCCGGGCGACCGCGCTGGGCCCGCCGAAGATGGTCACCGAGGACAGTCCCAGGGACCAGGCGCCGAGGAGCTGCGCGGTCTCCGGCGCGAGCATGGTCGGCGGGGTGAGCAGCAGCGGCAGGCCGGCATTGGCCGCGAACGCGCCACCGGTCAGCGCGTCGGGGAAGGTCAGGCCGCCGGCGACGCCGACCCCGGCCGGCGTGCCCTTGCCGGAGACCTTCGCCACCTGGTCCGCGACCGACTCAGCCGTCTGATAACGGTCCATCCCGGTCAGCCGGGCGACGGCGCGGCCGGAGCCGGCCAGCACCTTGGTCGCGGTCCACGCCTGCATCCCGACCGCGTCCACGTCGGCGTGCGCCTTGACGAACGCCGCGGTGTCCGGGTCCAGCGCAGTGCCCTGCGACAGCACGATCGGCGCGTCCTCGACCGCGCCGAGCGGCCCGGCGGCCAGCGCGTCGGGGAAGTCCTGGCCGGTGGCCACGATGACGTGGGAGGTCGGCCCGAACTGGTTCGCCACGGCCAGCGCGGTGTCGTACCGGTCTGCGCCGGAGAGCCGGCGCACGGTATACCCGGCGTGCTGCAACTCCGCCTGGATCCCGGGCGAGACGGCCGAGGTCCCGCCGAGGATGTACACCGTCTTGTGGCTGCCCGGCCCGCCCAGGACCCGGTCCAGCTCGGCCCGGTCCGCGGCGGCCAGCGCCGCCGGATCGGTGAGCAGCAGCGGGCCGTGCACCTTGGCCGCCAGCGGGACGCCGGTCAGCGCGTCCGGCGCGGCGTCGCCGCGGGCCAGCACCACCGCGTCGGCCCGGCCGTCGGCCCACTGCGCCTGGGAGACCATGCGCGAGGTCTGATACCGGTCACTGCCGCCGATCTGACGGACCGTCGCACGGCCCGGGATCCCGGACGGCGGGGTGACGACCGGGCCACCGCCCGACGGCGGGGGCGGCGGGGGCGTGGAGCCGGCGCCGGTGCGCGGGCCGACGTAGACGTCGACATCCACCTGAGCGGAGTGCCCGTCGGCGTCGGTCACCGTGAGCACCACCGACCGTAGGCCGGAAAGACCCGGGTACCAAATCGCGCCGGTGGCACTGGCTCCGCCGCCGCTGGTCTCCACCGGCGAGGTGGCATCGGTGATGCCGTAGGACTGCACCGGGGCGAACGGGCTCTTCGAGGCCGACATGTCGATCTGGAACCCGTAGTCCAGGCCGCCGTTCCCGCTCCGGCTCGGCCGCGTGACCGGGGTGAGGGTCGCGGCCACGGTCGGGCCGCCCTGGAACTCGACCGCGCCGCGGTCGGCGTACGGCGTCGGCCCCATGCCGGGGGTCGGCTTGATGAAGGGGTCCAGGAAGCGGTCCGCGCCGGAGTAATCAGTCTTCTGCCATCCGGGCGCCGAGGAGTCGGCGGAGTCCACGGCCGGGGACGTCGCGCTGATCCCGTAGCCGTGAAGGCTGGAGAACTGCGGATCGGCGTTGATGTCGTCGGCGCCCTGGCCGGTGTGGCTCTGCAGGTCCGCGGCGCTCTGGTAGACGGTGCCGCCCCAGGCATAGGCCGGCCCCTGCGCCGACACGTGGCCGCCGAGATCGTTCTGGCCCAGGACCTGCGAGGTGGCCGACGGCTGGGCCAGCACCGCGGCGTATCCGTCGGTCTGGACCTGGTCGACGATGTTGTGGTGGATCGAGGTGCCGCCGGTCGAGGTGCCGTCGACCACCACCATCGGCCCCGCGAAGCCCTTCCTGGGCGGGTCGATCTCGCTGAACAGGATGTCGTCCGCGATGGTCAGGCCGGTCGAGCCGTCGGTGGCGACCACGCCCTGTCCCATCCCGCGCACTGTGTCGCCGACGACCGCGTTCCCGGTGGAGCCCGAGACCAGGACGCCGGGGGCGGTGAAGGTGTCCACCTCGTCGTCGGCGATCGTGGTGGCGCTCGACCCGCCGGTCAGGACGACCGCGGAGCCGGCCCCGTTGAACAGGTCGCCGACGAACGACGTGTTCGTGCTCCCGCTCCCGGTGACGGTGGTGCCGGGCGCCGATCCGCCGGCCTGGTCGGCGTCGATCAGGGTCTGCGCGACGGACGTCCCGGTGCTGTCCTTGATCGTCCCGGCGGTGCCGGAGCCCGTCAGCTGCGAGTTGTCGTTCACCGCGACGTTCTGCGAGTCCGTGACGTTCAGCGCGCTGCTGTGGACGCCCAGCAGCGTCACGTTCGAGGAGCCGTCGATGGTGAACGAGCTCCAGAACGACGCCAGAGTCACGTTCTGGGCGCCGGAGACGGTCACACTCGTGAGGTTCCCGCCGCCCCACGGCCCGACGGCCAGCGAGATGCCGGACTCGGTGATGGTGACGTTCTCCGCGTGGTCGCCGTTCACCGTGATCGAGCTGTCCGGCACCAGCAGCGGCGAGGCAAGGGCCGCGGCCACGGTGCAGAACGGCTTGGAGGCGTCGGTGTCCGAGCATCCCCGGTCCGGGGTGCTGACGACGAGGTTCACCGGCGCCGCGGCGTGCGCCGCGATCGGCGCCATCCCCGCGGCCGCCGCCAGGGTCGACACGGCGGTGGCGGTGATGCTTCGTGCGCGCATGGTTCCCCCCGGAACGTCAGGACTCTGAGAGCGTTCTCACGGTATCTCAGTGCACCGGGTCCCGGTATAGATCGTCGGCATACAGCGATTGCAATGCGAGCAGAGCGACGGCACGGAGGCGTCGGCGGCGATGCGGTTCACCAAGTCCGGCTCGCGCAGCAGGGCGCGGGCCATGGCCACGTACTGGAAACCGGCCGCCATCGCCCGGTCCATGGTGGCGCGGGTGGTGACGCCGCCGAGCAGAATCAGCGGCAGGGAGAGTTCGGCGCGGAAGCGCAGCGCACGCTTCATCAGATACGTGTCCTGATAGGGGTAGGAACGCAGAAACCTCTTGCCGAACAAGCGGATCCCGAGCCGGGGCAGCGGCGGGAACTGCGCGGCGAACTCGCGCAGCGGCACGTCGCCGGTGAACAGGTACATCGGGTTCATCAGGGAGCTGCCGGCGGTCAGCTCCAGGGCGTCCAGGGTGCCGTCTTCCTGCAGCCACTGCGCGACCTGCAAGCTGTCCTCGATACGCAGGCCGCCGGGGTAGCCGTCCTCCATGTTCAGCTTCGCGGTGACCGCGATCCGGTCGCCGACCTCGTCCCGGACGGCGCGCGCCAGGGCCAGGGCGACTTTGGCACGGTTGGCGAGCGGACCGCCGTAGGCGTCGTCGCGTTTGTTCAGGCGCGGGGACAGGAAGGCGCTGGCGAAGTAGTTGTGGCCGAGGTGGATCTCGACGGAGTCGAACCCTGATTCGATGGCCAGGCGGGCGGCGCGGGCGTGGTCGGCGACGACGCGTTCGATGTCGGCGGCGGTCGCGGCGCGGGTGCGCCGGAAGCTGATCGGGTTCAGCATCGGCGAGCAGGACAGGGCCGCGGCGCGGTTGGAGCGGGCGTCGGCCACGGGACCGGCGTGCCCGATCTGGGCGGCGACGGCGGCGCCCTCGGCGTGGACGGCCTCGGTCAGCCTGCGCAGGCCCGGCACCGCCTCGGGGCGCCAGTGGATCTGCCGGCGCTCGGTGCGCCCCTCCGGGGAGACGGCGAGGTAGGCGACCGTGGTCATGCCGACGCCGCCGGCCGCGGGGCGGCGGTGGTAGGCGATGAGGTCGTCGCTCACCAGGGCGTCGGGCGTCGCGCCTTCGAAGGTCGCGGACTTGATCACGCGGTTGCGCAGGCGAACGGGGCCGAGGGTCGCCGGGGCCAGGACGTCGGGCACTCGTTCCGCAGGGGTCGTCACGGCGCGGACCTTAGAACGGCGCCCGCGAACATGCCAGAGGCGATAAGCGCTCTTACATAAAGCGCCGGTTCGGCCTACCCTGCCGGCCATGGCCACCATAGCCATCACCGGCGCCGCCTCCGGCATAGGCGCGACCCTGGCCACCTGGCTGACCGACGACGGGCACCGCGTCATCGGCGTGGACCTGGCCGGGGTGGACGTCGAGGCGGATCTGGGCACCGCCGAGGGCCGGGGCGCCGCGATCTCGGCCATCACAGAACTCTGCGACGGCCGCCTGGACGGCCTGCTCCCCTTCGCCGGCCTGGCCCCGGCCACCGGCCGCACCGGCTCGCTGCTGGTGTCGGTGAACTACTTCGGCGCCATCACCGTGCTCGAAGGCCTGCGTCCGGCACTGAAGGCGGCCGGGAGCAGCGCGGTGGTGCTGCCGTCCTCGAACTCGGTCACCTGCCAGCCGGGCTGGCCGGCCGAGGTGGCCGAGGCCTGCCTGGCCGGCGACGAGGCCGGGGCCGGCGCCCTGGCCGACACCCACGGCGAACTCGCCGCCGTGCAGGCCTACCCCGCCACCAAGGCGGCCCTGGCCTGGTACGCCCGCACCCGCGCCGCGGACTGGATGGCCGACGGCATCCGGCTGAACGCGGTCGCCCCTGGCATGATCGACACCCCGATGACCCATGCCGGCCGCACCGACGAACTCACCGCCGCCGGCATGGCCGCCTTCGAAAAGACCATCCCGGCCGGCCGCGCCGGCCGCCCGGAGGAGGTGGCGGCTGCGGTGGCTTTCCTGTTGTCGGAGCAGGCTTCCTTCATGGTGGGTTCGGTCGTGTTCTGCGACGGCGGGACGGATGCGGCTTTGCGGGGGAAGGACTGGCCGGCGAAATGGAATCTGGCGATATAGCGATCATCACCAGTACCCTTCGGCACCATGGCTTTCGGGGACCGGGGACGCGCAGATGACGACGACCGGCGCCGCGTGTCCGCGCGCCGTCCGTCGTCCCGGATGCGTCGCATCCCTCTGATCCGGCGGCTGCGCCCGCCGCTGCGGCTGCCCCGGCACGCCCCGGACCCGCGCTGGATCACCGGGCTCCTCATCGGTCTGGCCGCGATCCTCCTTCTGGGCTGGATCGGCCGCGCCGTCGAGCCGTACTGGCCGAACTTCGCCCTGAACACCGCCGCCGACCTGATCGGGGCCGTGTTCACGATCTACGTGATCACCCCGATCATCGAACGCGCCGGGCAGGGCGGCGTCCGGGAGCACGCCGAGCTGGACTACTCGCAGTTCCTCGACGACGCCGGCCGCGCGACCAGCGTGATCCGGATCCTGGACACCTACTCCAACCTGCTGGCCGAGCCCTACGCGCAGCGCTTCGAGACGATGGTGCGCGCAGCCGTGGCGCGCGGCGTGTCCATCAGGGTCCTGCTGATCAACCCGACCACCCTGGCCGCCGAGCAGCGCGACCTGGAACTGGGGCGCGCCGACGAGCTGGGCCCGATGCTGGAGCGCAACCTGGAGACGGTGGCCCGGCTGCATCGCGCCTTCGAGCAGGCCGGCGGCCCGCGCGGGCTGGGCACCGCGGCCGACTTCCAGGTCCGGCTGTACTCCTCCGGTCCGGACATCACCATGTACCGCTGGGACGACCGGGCGCTGGTCTCGTTCTACCCGGTCGGCAAGCTCTCCGGCCGGGCCGAGCAACTGGAGGTGACCGTCGACAGCGCGCTGGGCTCCTTCGTCAACAACCGCTTCCAGGCGGTCTGGCACGCCGCGGCCCCGCACCAGGCGCTGACCCCGGTCACGGTCACCGACGACAACATCGAGCGGACCTACCTGGTCCGCTTCGTCGACCTCGCCGACGGCCGCCGCTTCGTGGCCTCCCGCCGGGTCGAACGCTTCCTGCGGCGCGCGGTCGGCGAGGTCGTGGCGGCCAACGGCGGCCGGGACTTCCGGCTGGAGGCCGCCGACCGGGCGCAGGTCGGGGCGGTGCTGGACGCCGCGTTCCGGCGGATCTACGGGGAGATCCCCGACACGGCGTATCTCCTACTGCGGTCATCGGATCCATCAGTCGGTCTTGTCGGGTAGCGTCAGGGCGTGCAGCACACCGCCGCCGGCCGCCCCGGCGCGAACCGGTTCCAGGCTCTGGGACCCAACCGGCTCGACGAGATCGCCGCGAAGTACGGACTGGATCCGCAGCTCCGCGAGAGCGTCCGCCTGTTCTCACTGGTCCTGCCCTTCCGGGTCAACGAATACGTTCTCAGTGAACTGATCGACTGGTCGGCGCCGGACGGCGACCCGGTCTTCCATCTGTTCTTCCCACAGCCGGGCATGCTCTCGGCCGACGACGAGCGACGCCTGACGGCGGCCCGGGACGGTGGCGACGCCGGCGAGCTGGCCCGGACGATCGCGGGCATCCGGGCCGGCATGAATCCGCATCCGGAGCATCAGCAGGACCTGAACGTCCCGAGCGATCCCGACGGGCCGGTCCCGGGCACCCAGCACAAGTACGAGCAGACGCTGCTGTACTTCCCCTCCGCCGGCCAGACCTGCCACGCCTACTGCACCTACTGCTTCCGCTGGGCCCAGTTCGTCGGTGAGCCAGAGCTGCGCTTCGCCGCCGCCGAGCCCTCCCGCGCCGTCGCCTACCTGCGCCGGCACCCGGAGGTCACCGACGTGCTGGTCACCGGCGGCGACCCGATGGTGATGTCGGCCGAGCGGCTGCGGCAGCACATCGAGCCGTTCCTGTCCGTGGAGTCGCTGCAGACGGTGCGCATCGGCACCAAGTCGGTGGCCAGCTGGCCGCACCGCTACGTCACCGACCACGACGCCGACGCCACCTTGCGGCTGTTCGAGCAGATCGCCGAGGCCGGCAAGACCCCGGCGGTGATGGCGCACCTGAGCCACCCGGTGGAGCTGGAGCCGGCTATCGCGCGTACCGCGCTGTCCCGCATCCGGGACACCGGCGCCGTCGTGTACTGCCAGGCCCCGATCATCGGCCGGGTCAACGACGACGCCGCGGCCTGGGCCCGGCTGTGGCGCGCCGAGCAGCGCGCCGGCGCCGTGCCGTACTACATGTTCGTGGCCCGCGACACCGGGCCGCGCGACTACTTCAAGGTGCCGCTGGCGCGCGCCGCCGAGGTGTTCCGCGACGCCTACAGCTCCCTGCCGGGGCTGGCGCGCACGGTGCGCGGGCCGGTGATGTCCACGACCGGCGGGAAGGTCGTGGTGGACGGCGTGGCCGAGGAGCCGGGCGCGGGGCGGTTCTTCGAACTGCGCTATCTGCAAGCCAGGGATCCCCGGCTGGTAGGCAGGCCTTTCCGTGCTGTTTACTCAGCAGATGCGGCATGGATCGACGAGCTCGAACTCGCACCCGGCACCCCGGCGGACATCCGCGCGGCGGTGGCGGCCGGCGGGGACTGAGACCAGATGATCGACCAGCCCGACCCCGTTCCCTATCCTGGGGCGATGAACACACCAGGCGCCCGGCCCACCCCGGCCACGTCGGCCACGGTCCGCGAGCTGAACCTGCGGACGGTGTGGCGCGTGATCGGGGAGCACGCGCCGATCTCGCGGGCCGAGATCTCGCGGGCCACCGGGATCTCCAAGCCGACGGTCTCGGCGGTGCTGGAGGACCTGCTGCAGATCGGGCTGGTGGTGGAGACCGCCGATGCCTCGCGCGGTTTCACCTACGGCGCGGTGTTCTTCAAGCCGCGGCCCGAGGCGGCGCACGCGCTGGCCTTCGATGTGGGGGCGCGGCATCTGCGCGCGGCGCTGGTCGGGCTGGACGGCACCGAGGTGGTGCGGCGCGACGCCGAGGTGGAGGGCCGGACGGCCGACGGCATGGTCGGGGCCGCCGTGCATCTGGCGCGGGAGCTCACCGCGGCCGCCGGGGTCGGGCCGGAGACGGTGCAGCACGCGGTGGTCGGGGTCCCGGGCGTCGTGGACCAGCGCGACGGCCGGGTGTGGCAGGCGGCCAACGTCCCGGGGATGGAGGGCTTCGGCGCGCGGGAGACGTTCAGCGCGGCATTGCAGCTCCCGGTCACCGTCGAGAACGACATCAACCTGGCCGCGCACGGCGAGTACGCCCGAGGCAGCGGCGGCAGCGCCGACAGTTTCCTGTTCCTGTCGATCGGCACCGGGGTCGGCGCCGGGCTGGTGCTCGGCGGCAACCTGCTGCGCGGCTTCAAGGGCGCGGCCGGCGAGCTGGACAGCGCCTTCGAACCCGAATACGTCGAGGGACCCGACGGCCCCGAGCCGGAGGTCCCGGCGTCGATGGACCCGTGCGCCATGGCGATCCTGCAGTACGCCGGGGACAAGCTGCCCGCCGAGAAGGACCTGGCCATGGAACGCGTCTTCGAGCTGGCGCGGGCCGCCGACCCGGGGGCGCTGGACGTGGTCGGCGAGGAGGCGCGGCGGATCGCGAACTACGTCGCGGTGGCCGCGGCGGTGGTGGACGTGGAGCTGGTGGTGCTCGGCGGCGGGATCGGGCTGAACGGCGACCTGCTGCTGGGCCCGGTGGCCGAGCGGCTGGCCGGGCGGCTGCCGTACCCGCCGCGGCTGGAGACCTCGGCGCTGGGCAGCGGCGCGGTGCTGGCCGGGGCGGAGGCGCTGGCGGCTTCGCTGACGGTGGAGCAGCTGATCAGGGACTATTTCCGGGGGTAGGCGGGGCACGGGCCGCGCGGTAGCGGAGTACATGCCGGTCGGCGAGCCAGGCGGCTGCGGGGCACAGGCCGGTCGCTGAACCGGCCGGCCTGGCCGTTGCCGGATGTTCGCGAAGAAGACCGCTGGGCCCACTAGCCTGCCCGCGTGCCCAAGGAGAACACCGACGCCGTCGCCGCCGTCGCGGTCGAATCGCCATCCACCGATCGCGCGACCCGCCGGGGGCAGCGCTTCCACGCGCTGATGACCGCCGTCGTGCGCCGGCTGCCGTTCGGGCTCTCGCGCGTCGTCGCGCCGAGTCTGCTCGGCTTCGCGGTCATCAACGGGTTCACCTTCTCGGTGGACCTCGTGCTGCTGACGCTGGCGCACCGGCTGCTGAACTGGCCTTATCCGGCGGCCGTGACCGTGTCCTATCTGGCCGCGTTCGCGCTGAGTTTCGTGCTGAACCGGGCGTTCAACTTCCGCTCGCACGGTGCGTTGGGGGCGCAGACCGCGCAGTATGCGGTGGCCGTCGGGGTGAACTACCTGGTCTTCGTGCTCGGGGTGGGCAGCGGGCTGACGGCGATCGGGGTCGGGTACACCGTCGCGCGGGTCCTGTCGGGGCTCGCCGAGGGTGCCTACATGTACTGCGTGATGCGCTGGGTCGTGTTCCGGAACGCCGTCGGCCCCTGATCCGCCAGCATCAGGGGCCGAACGCCGTGCCGGGCGGAGCTCAGCCGCCCAGCGTCTCCTGCATCGCCGCGCCCAGGACCGCCGAGCCGGTCATGTCCAGTGCCGGTTCGTCGGTCTGCCAGGAGCGGACGTCGTCGGAGAAGCGGCTGCTGTGGCCGGTGAACTTGTTGTACGCGTCGGTGCCGCCGGCCGGGCACTGCTTCATCCCGTCCTGGTAGGAGCCCAGGCCGCCGGCGAAGTTGCTGGTGTTGTTCGGTCCGTTCATCACCGCGCCGGTGGCGATCGCGCCGGTGCCGGTCAGGCTGCCGGACAGGTTCGCGACCTGGTGCTGCATGCACTTGGGGAAGTTGCTGCCCTCCCCCACCATGAAGGCCAGGCCCCAGGCGTTGGCGCCCAGCAGCCAGTCGCGCTGCTCGGTGGCGAAGGCCTGGAACGACGTGTCGCCGCTGGCCTGCCGGTACAGCGCCTCCTCGGTGAGGAAGCCAAAGGTGTGCGCGTCGACGTCGAAGTCGGCGTAGTTGCCGCCGGCGTGGAAAGCGTCGGAGGCCGCCTTGCTCGCCGCCGACTGCACCTGGCGCTTCAGGTCCGCGGTCAGCGCGGCCGGGGTGACGGCCAGGCCCGAGGGGTTGCCCGCGGCGGCGATCGCCTTGATCAGGTCCGCGTGCGCCAGGGCGCTGTTGTCGTAGAGGTTGAACGTGTCGCCGGTGTCGGAGGCGATGTAGTCCTTGGCGTAGGTGGCCGCCTGCGAGAGGTACGACGAGGAGCTGTGCCCCAGCTTCTGCGCGGCCAGTGCGAGTTCGGTGCCGCCGAGCTCCATCGCGTCGTGCCAGATCGACTCGGGGTAGTACGCGTTCGGCAGCGCGGTGGTCAGCGGGCTCGGCGGCGCGCTGGTGTCGGCCTGGGCGTACACCGAGGCGGCGGCCTGGTATTCGGCGGCGGCCTGCTTGGGGTTGCCGGCCGCGTCCACCTGCGCGGCCAGTGCGAACGCGGCGGCGACCCGGCCGGCGATGTTCGGACTGATTTTCGCACCGGGGCTCGCGGCCAGGAACGCCGGACGGTGCGCGGCCGCGTAGCGGTCGGCGGTGGCGGTGTCGCCGTCGTCCTTCTGCGGCAGCCGCCACAGGTCGTGGTCGCCGTAGAAGGTGCCCGCGGAGTTGCCCGAGCCTATGCCGACCTGCAGCACCAGCGTCTTCGTGCTCTGGTTCCAGGCCTTGTTCAGCCAGGTCTCGCCGTAGTGGGCCTCGGCGGACAGGGTGGCCGGGGCCGCCGAGCCCAGGGCGCGCTGCGCGGCCAGCAGCGTGATGTCGCCGAAGGCCTCGTTGTTGGAGAACTTCAGGTAGTCCCCGGCGTCGAACCAGCCCCCGGAGACGTCGACGGTGCCGGACAGCTTGGTCAGGTCGGAGGTGGTGATGGCGTCGGAGCCGCCGGCGGCGAACTTCGGCCAGGCGTAGATGCCCGCCGAGGAGTCGTTCAAGTGCGAGGGCTTGCGGTCCAGGGCACCGGCGATGACGTCCGAGCCGTCGCGCTGGGTCTGGAAGAAGGTGACGCCGTCGGTGACGAGCTTGCCGTACAGCGAGTCGGCGCTGGTGACCGTGAACGACGGCGAGGTCCCGGAGGCGCTGCCGGCGACGGCGATGTGGTACGTCCCCGGTGTCTTCAGGGAGCTGAAGACGATCGGGTACACGTCCGGGTAGGCGGTGTTCCACTTGCCGAGGCTGGTGCCCCCGACCTTGCCGGTGAGCACGGTCCTGCCGCCGGAGTCCAGCACCGAGAACGTCGCCCCGGACACCGCCCCGCCGGTCATCAGGTACGCCTGCTTCACCTCGCCGCCCAGGTACCCGGCCTGGTCCACCCGGACCAGCCCGGGGGTCCGCGCACCCTGGACAAGCGCCGCCTGCGCGCTCTGCGACAGGACGGTGGCGGCGCCGACGGTCAGTCCGGCCAGACCGACGGCGGTGAGCGCGGCGACCGTCTTGCGGCGGCGGACGCGCGGTCGTGCCCTGGAAACCATGGGGGTGCCCCTCCTTGGTTAGGAAAGCTTCCTAACTAGATGTTTCGGAGAACCTACTCAGGGCGCTGCATGCCGTCAAGGGACTCATCACCCCGGAATAGTCGGCGCCGCCAAGCTACGGTTATCGCGAAGCCTGTGACGAATTGTGGGGGTGGACATGGGCGACTACACGGCTGCCCGGAACCGGGCCGGCTTGGCACTGATCCTGAGCGCGCTGATGCTCTTCGTGGCGGCGTGCCAATCGACAGCGGATTCGAGCTCGTCCTCGGGATCCTCCGGCGGCACCACGGTCGTGGTCTCGTCGGCGCCGACGACCGGCGAGGCGCAGAAGATCTGCGGGGTCCCGCCGTGCGTGCGCTTCATCTCCCGCGGGGACACCAAGACCCTGTCCACCACGATCGCCGACCATCCGATCCTGAGCACCGTGGCGCTGCACGCGGCCGTGACCGTCCTGTGCGGCGGGATCCTGTGCCTGCTCGGGGAGGGCGTGAGCCTGGACTACGTGGCGCACGCGGCCAAGGACGCGGCGAACCAGCACGCGTGCGTCCGGGTGAACATCTTGTCGGACGACGACAAGTGGAAGCTGGTCAGCCTCACCACCTCGAACCAGAGCCCGTACTGCACGGACTAGCACGGACTAGCACCGACTAGCACGGACTGACAGTCCGGCTTCCTATCATGGGGCGATGCGCGTTGATCCGTTCACCGTCTCCGTGCCGGACGAGGTCCTGACCGACCTGCGCGAGCGGATCGGGCGGACCCGCTGGCCGGAGGCGGCGCCCGGGGCGGCCTGGAGCCAGGGCGTCGAGGTGGGCTATCTGCGCGAGCTGCTGGCCTATTGGGCCGACGGCTACGACTGGCGCGCCGCCGAGCGGGAGCTCAACCGATATCAGCATCAGATGGCTGAGATCGACGGGACACGGATCCACTTCGTCCACCATCGCGGGCCCGAAAGCGGCGGCGACGGCGACCGCGAGCGGATCCCGCTGATCCTGACGCACGGCTGGCCGAGCACCTTCGCCGAGATGCTGGGGCTGGTGGACCGGCTCGGCGACCGGTTCGATCTGGTGGTGCCCTCGCTGCCGGGCTATGTGTTCTCGCAGCGTCCGGCGCAGGTTGGTGTGGACCGGCGGTACGTGGCGGGGATGTGGCACCGGCTCATGCGGGGGCTCGGGTATGAGCGGTACGGCGCGTGCGGCGGCGACTTCGGGGCCGGCGTGGCCACGCACATGGCGCTGCTGGAGCCCGAGCGCGTGATCGGGATCCACCTGAGCACGCCGGAGATGGAGCCGTACACCGGCCCCGGCACCCCGCCGCTGACGGACGAGGAGCGAGCGTACCTCGCGCATGTGGAGCGCTGGGAGCAGACCGAGCGCGGCTACAGCGCCGTACAGTCCACGCGCCCGCAGACGCTCGGCTACGGGCTGAACGACTCCCCCGCGGGCCTGGCGGCATGGGTGCTGGACAAGTGGCGCTCCTGGTCGGACAGCGGCGGCGACCTGGACGGCACGTTCGGACGCGACAGCCTGCTGACGATGCTGACGCTGTGGTGGGCGACGGACTCCATCACCGGCTCGATGCGCGACTACTACGACGACCGCTGGCACGGCAGCCCGATCGGCCCCGGCGACCGGGTGCGGGTACCGACGGCGATGGCGGTGTTCGCGAACGAGTTCGTACCCGAAGGACAGGTGCCGCGCTCCTGGTACGAACGGCTGTACCAGGTGCGGCGGTGGACGGTGTTCGCGCGCGGCGGGCACTTCGCGGCGATGGAGCAGCCCGGGCTGCTGGCCGGGGACATCGGGGAGTTCTTCGAAAGCCTTCGGTAGGAGATCGATAGGAGATCAGGCAGCTGCGGATCAGGCCCCCGCGGCAGCCAGCGCCTGAGTGAACGACGCCGCGACGTCGCCGGAGCTCGGCACCTTCCACTGCGTCCCGTTGACGAACACACTCGGGACGCCGACCAGCTTGCCCGAGCCGAACTCGGCGGCGTAGGTGCTCTCGATGGAACCGGCGTACGGCTGCGCCCGCACGCAGTCCTCGAAGGTCGGGCTGTCCAGGCCGGAGACCGTCTTGGCGATGGTGATCAGCTCGTTGGGATCGGCGAAGGCGTCGTCGGTCTCGCTGGGCTGCGCGGCGAACAGAGCCTCGCGGTAAGGCTGGAACTTGAACGCCGGCAGGGCACAGCTGGCGGCGTTGCCGGCGGCCAGCGAACCCTTGCCGCCGGCGGAGTGGTCGATCAGGTCGATCGCGTGGAACTCGACCTTGATGCTGCCGGCGGCGAGCTTGGTGTTGAGCACCGGCTGGATCTGGTCGTGCACCGTCTTGCAGATCGGGCAGCGGTAGTCCTCATAGATGACAACCCGGACCGTGCCCACGCCGATCACCACAGTCGCGTCCTTCCCCGCGACAGCGCCGGGCGCGGAAGTCGAGGAGCCCGACGACGGCGCGGCGGAGGTGTGGGACGTGGAAGCGGTCTTGGCCGTGGTGGGAGCTCCGGAATGTGATCCGGTGGGCACCGCGCCGGAGGTCCCACCGCTTCCGGAGCCTGCTCCGGAGTTCATCGCGGCACCGTCTCCCGGTCCCGCCGCGGGATCGGTCCCCACCACGGTGTCGCTTCCGCTTCTGGATTCGGTGGCCGCCCCGGCCCCGGTCGGCGTGCCGCCACCGGCTGCGGAATTCGTCGTGCCCTGCGACGCGCAACCTGTCATCAGCGCGGCGGACAGTATCAGTACGGTTAGTTTCCCCCTCATGGCAAGCCATGCTAGAGGGTGGCCAGGACGGCTTGGCCAAAGGCCTGATCTCCTTGCGAGGTCACCCGCACTGCGCCGGCGAGCAATACCCGGGCGCGGAATCCGGCGTCGCGGCATGGGCCGTGCCGGACACCGCCCCACGGACCCGCTCCAAAGATCCTGCTGCGTCGATCAGCAGCCGCTGGGCGATGTCGTAGAAGGCCGGGTCCTGAAGGTGCGCCTTGCGGCGGAACATGGTGGACGCCGGAGCAGGAGGATCAGATGCCAGCTGGTGCGCCATGCCGAGAAGCAGATGCCCGGTACAGACGAACTCGTCCTGCCGGATCCTGCTCAAGGCTTTCGCCGCGGCCACAACTTTCCGGTGGGTCGGCGTCGCCGGGATCCGCTCGTCCGGAGCCGGCCCGCGCTCGCCGAGCGCCCTAACGACATCCGGACATATCCGCTCGCAGGTCAGTCCGATCGCCCGCAGCGCGCGCAGGGAATGATGGTCGTGCTCGCATCGCTTCTGGTGGACCAACGCCATCAGCAGGTGCGCCGTGCCCACGTGCGGATGCCCGAGGGCCCTCGCCCCCCGCTGTGCGTCGACCACTGCGCGCTTCGCGTGCGAGGTGAACGAGGCGAATATTTCGGATGTCTCGGACATTGTGCTGAACCCTTGCCAGGAACGATACGCCGGACGGCGCCGGGCGATCCTGTCACGGATCCGCCCCGGCGCCGCCACCGGCCCTGCGAACGCGCGGGCTACTCGATCCGCTCCCCGCGCTCCGCCTTCTCGATCAGCGACCGCGGGACGGCGAAGCGCTCGCCGTACTTCTCGTGCAGCTCCTTGGCGCGCGCCACGAAGCCCGTGACGCCGCCGTCGTAGCCGTTGATGTACTGGATCACGCCGCCGGTCCAGGCCGGGAAGCCGATGCCGAGGATGGAGCCGACGTTGGCCTCGGCGACCGAGCGCAGGACGCCCTCGTCCAGGCAGCGGACGCTGTCCAGGGCCTCGGCGAACAGCATGCGCTCCTGCATGTCCTGGAACGGGATGTCCAGGTGCGGCGGGAAGGCATCGCGCAGGCCCGGCCACAGGCCGGTGCGCTTGCCGTCCACGTACTCGTAGAAGCCCGCGCCGGCGGAGCGGCCGCCGCGGCCGAACTCGTCGACCATGCGGTTGATGACGGCCTCCGAGCCGTGCTCGACCCACTCCTTGCCGGCGGCGGCGCGCGCCTCGTTGCGGATCTTCTGCGGCAGGGTCAGGGTGAGCTCGTCCATCAGCTGCAGCGGCGGGGCCGGGTAGCCGGCCTGGGAGCCGGCCTGCTCGATGGAGGCCGGGCGCAAGCCCTCGTTCACCATCGCCATGGCCTCGTCCAGGAAGCGGCCGATGACGCGGGAGGTGAAGAAGCCGCGGCTGTCGTTGACGATGATCGGAGTCTTCTTGATCTGGCGGGCCAGGTCGAAGGCCTTGGCGATGGCCGCGTCGGAGGTCTGCTCGCCGACGATGATCTCCAGCAGCGGCATCTTGTCCACCGGGGAGAAGAAGTGCAGGCCGATGAAGTCCGCCGGGCGGTTGACGGCATGGGCCAGGCCGGTGATCGGCAGCGTGGAGGTGTTGGAGCCCAGCAGTGCGTCGGGGGCGACGACGTCCTGGATCTCCCCGAACACCTTCGTCTTCAGCTCCGGCGATTCGAAGACGGCCTCGATGACCAGGTCGGCGCCGGCCGCGTCGGAGGCGTCGGCGGTCGGATGGATGCGGGCCAGGACGGCGTCGGCGGCCTCGCGGGTCATCTTCCCGCGCGACACCGCCTTGTCCAGGATCCCGGCCGAGTACGCCTTGCCCTTCTCGGCGGCCTCGACGCTGACGTCCTTCAGCACGACCTCGATTCCGGCACGCGCGCAGACATAGGCGATCCCGGCGCCCATCATGCCCGCGCCGAGCACCGCGACCTTGGTGGCCTGCCACGGCTCGAAACCGGCCGGACGCGAGGCGCCGTTGGTCACCTTCTGCATGTCGAAGAAGAACGCCTGCGTCATGTTCTTCGCGACCTGACCGGTCACCAGCTCGACGAAGTACCGCGCCTCGACGATCAGCGCGTTGTCGAAGTCCAGGCGCGCGCCCTCGACGGCCGCCGCCAGGATGTTGCGCGGCGCCGGGTAGTTGGCGCCCTTAAGCTGCTTGCGCAGGTTGGCCGGGAACGCTGGCAGGTTCGCGGCGAACTTCGGGTTCTTCGGGTCACCACCGGGGATCTTGTAGCCCGGCACATCCCACGGCTGCTTGGCCTCGGGGTTGGCCAGTACCCACGCCTTAGCGGCAGCCAGCATCTCCTCGGGCGTGGCCACGACCTCGTGCACCAGACCGTTGTCCAGTGCCGCCTTGGGCTTGTAGCGCTGGCCCTGAAGCAGGACCTTGAGAAGCGCGTCGGTGATACCCAGCAGGCGCACCGAACGCACCACTCCCCCGGCGCCAGGCAGCAGGCCCAGCGTCACCTCGGGGAAGCCGATCTCAGAACCCTTAGCGTCCAGGGCGACCCGGTGGTGACACGACAGCGCGATCTCCAGCCCGCCGCCAAGCGCCGCACCATTGATCGCCGCAGCCACCGGACGGCCCAGAGTTTCCAGGCGCCGCAGCTGCGCCTTGATCAGCATGTTGCGCGCCATGATGTCGGCGGCGTCCTCGGGACGGGCCTGGATCAGTTCATTGAGATCGCCGCCGGCGAAGAAGGTCTTCTTGGCACTGGTGACCACAACCCCGGCGATCTCATCCTTCTCGGCCTCCAGCCGGTCCAGGACCGGACCGAGGGCCTCGATGAAGGCGCGGTTCATGGTGTTGGCGGACTGGCCAGGCGCGTCCATGGTCAACGTGACCACGCCGTCGGCGTCCTTGTCCCAGCCGATGTGGTTCTGCTCGCTCATATTCCTCGTACCCGCCCTCAGACCCGCTCGACAATGGTGGCAATGCCCATACCGCCGCCCACGCACAACGTGACCAGGCCCCGGCGCAGATCCCGCCGCTCCAACTCATCCACGATCGTGCCGATCAGCATCGCGCCGGTGGCGCCCAGCGGGTGGCCCATGGCGATCGCGCCGCCGTTGACGTTGACCTTCTCCAGCGGGAGGTTCTCCATGTCGCGGACGTACCGCAGCACCACACCGGCGAACGCCTCGTTGATCTCGACCAGGTCGATGTCCTCGATGCCCAGGCCCGCCTTGGCCAGCGCCTTCTTCGAGGCCGGCGCGGGGCCGGTGAGCATGATCGTGGAGTCGGCGCCGGACACCGCGGTGGCCAGGATCCGGGCCCGCGGCGTCAGGCCGGCGGCCTGCCCGGCCGCCTCGTTGCCGATCAGCACCAGGGCCGCGCCGTCGACGATGCCGGAGGAGTTGCCGGCGTGGTGGACGTGGTCGATCTTCTCGATCCAGTGGTACTTCTGCAGCGCGACGGCGTCGAAGCCGCCGAGGTCGCCGATCGCCTCGAACGAGGGCTTGAGGCCGGACAGGGTCTGCACCGTGGTGCCGGGACGGATGAACTCGTCCTCGTCCAGGATCGTCAGGCCGTTGCGGTCCCGGACCGGGACCACCGAGTTCTTGAAGTAGCCGGCGGCGCGCGCCGCGGCGGCCAGTTCCTGCGAGCGGACGGCGAACTCGTCGACGTCGGTGCGGGAGAAGCCCTCGATGGTGGCGATCAGGTCCGCGCCGATGCCCTGCGGGATGAAGGAGATGTCGTAGGCGGTCTCCGGGTCCTCGAACCAGGCGCCGCCGTCGGAGCCCATCGCCACCCGGGACATCGACTCCACGCCGCCGGCGAGGATCAGGTCCTCACCCAGACCCGAGGCCACCTTCTGCGCAGCGGTGTTCACCGCCTCCAGCCCTGAAGCACAGAACCGGTTGAGCTGGACCCCGGCTGTGGTGTCCGGCAGGCCCGCGGCCAGCGCCGAGACCTTGGCTATGTCCGAGCCCTGTTCGCCGATCGGGGACACCACGCCGAGGATGACGTCCTCGATCAGCGCCGGGTCCAGGTTCGGGTGGCGGGCCGTCACCTCCTGGATCAGACCGACCATCAGCGAGATGGGCTTGACGGTGTGCAGCGAGCCGTTCTGCTTGCCCCGGCCGCGCGGTGTCCGGATCGCGTCGTAGACGTACGCGTTCGACATCGCAGTTCCTCTCTATCTCGTCCGGTCGCCTCCGCTACAGGGAGCGGGCGATCAGTTCCTTCATGATTTCGTTGGCGCCGCCGTAGATGCGCTGCACCCGGCCGTCGGCGAACAGCCGGGCGATCGGGTACTCGAGCATGTAGCCGTAACCGCCGTGCAGCTGCACACAGCGGTCCACGACCTCGGTCTGGCGGTCGGTGATCCAGTACTTGGCCATCGAGGCGGTGGCCGCGTCCAGGCCGCCGTCCAGGTGCTTGATGACGCAGTCGTCGAAGAACACCCGGGCCACGCGCGCGACGGTCGCGCACTCGGCCAGCTCGAAGCGGGTGTTCTGGAGCTTGAACAGCGGCTTGCCGAAGGCCTCGCGCTCCTTGGTGTAGGCCACGGTGTAGTCAACGGCGGCCTCCAGCATCGCCATTCCGATCGCCGCGACCAGCAGGCGCTCCTGCGGCAGTTGCAGCATGAGCTGGATGAAGCCTTGGCCCTCGACACCGCCGAGCAGGTTCTCGGCCGGGACGCGCAGGCCGTCGAAGAAGAGTTCGGCGGTGTCGGTGCTGTGCTGGCCGACCTTCTTCAGGACGCGGCCTCGGGCGAAGCCGGGGGTGTCGTCGCCGACCTCGGCGACCAGCAGGGAGACGCCGTGCGCGCCCTGGGTGGTGTCGGTCTTGGCGACGATGATGATCAGACCGGCGTTGTAGCCGTTGGTGATGAAGGTCTTGGCGCCGCTGACGACGTACTCGTCGCCGTCGCGTACCGCTTTGGTGGCGACGTTCTGCAGGTCCGAGCCGGTGCCGGGCTCGGTCATGGCGATCGCGCCGATGAGCTCGCCGGAGGCCATGCGAGGCAGCCAGCGAAGCTTCTGCTCCTCGGTGGCGTACGCGTTGAGGTAGTGCGCGACGATGCCGGCGTGCACGGTGATCGCCATGGCGCCGGCGCCGGAGCGCATCTGCGCCTCGGTGATGGCGACCTCGTGGGCGAAGGTGCCGCCCCCGCCGCCGTACTCCTCGGGGATCGAGGCGCACAGCAGCCCGAGCTTGCCGGCCGCCTGCCAGATGTCCCTGCTCGGGAACCCCTGCGCCGCGAACTCCTCCTCCCGGGGCAGCGCCTCGTTGGTGAAGAAAGCCGTCGCGAGCTCCCGCAACGCCTCCACATCCTCGCCCGCCCAGGCCGATCTGCTCATGTGCGACTCCATGTCTGCCGAGGCCCACCGCCTAACGGCGATTAACATCGCGCGCCCCGCGGGCCGGTGTCAAGAGCACCGCCAGCATCAGCGCGCGCAGCCGGCCGGCCAGCCCCGGGCGTTCCAGCAGGCGGCGGGTGCGGGCGGTGTCGTTGACGACGGCGAACGCGGCCAGGACGCGGATGCGGATCTCCGCGGGAGACGCTGAGGGATTCGCGGCGGCCAGGAGCGCGGACCAGTGAGCGGTGTAGGCGCGCTGGAAGCGGCGGGTCTCGGCGCGGTCGCGGTCGGGGAGGTTGTGGCCCTCGGTGAAGTAAGCGGCGACCAGGTCGCGGGAGGAAAGGACGGTGGCGACGTAGCGGGTGGACAGGTCCGTGAGGGTGGTGAGCGGGGTGAGGGCTGCGGATGACGTGGCGGGGTCGGCCGCCGCATCACTGTCGGCCAGGTCCTGCCGCAACAACTCCCCGATCCGCTCCGTGATCGTGCGCAGCAACTCAGTCTTGCCGGCGAAGTGGCTGTAAACACTCGGCCCCGCGATCCCGGCGGCGGCGCCGATCTCGTCGAGCGTCACCTCGTGATACCCGCGGTCCCAGAACAGCCGGGCCGCGGCGGCGAGGATCTGCTCTTTCCGGTCCGCTGCCGCCGGCTCGTCGGGCCTGTTATCGCCGCCAACGCCGCCGAACTCCACCGACACCACATCCATCGCGATCCCGGCCAGCAGCTCCTCGAAGGCCGCCCGGGGCAGCCGGATCCGGTGGTCGGAGATGCTGCCCATCACGCTCAGCGCCGCCCACGCCACCAGCTCCGCGTCCGCCGGGTCCAGCTCCGGGCGCAGTTCGCGCAGCTCGGCGACCACCGCGTCGGTGGCCTCGCCCATGCGCTTGGCCAGGTCGGCCGCGTCCTCGGGGGCCAGGTGGCGGTACTCGCGGCGCCACATCACGCCGAAGGCGGGCCGGCGGATCACGAAGGATGCCAGGTCGCGGTAGGTCCGGCGGAGCCGCTCGGCCGGGTCGGACATGCCGGCCAGGTCGGCGGCCAGGACGGCGGCCATCTCGTCGAAGCCGGAGCGCACCACCTCGGCCAGGATGGCCTGCTTGCCGGGGAAGTGGCGGTAGATGGCCGGTCCGGACAGGCCCGCGGCGGCGGCGATGTCGCCGACGGTCACGTTGTGGTAGCCGTCGCGGGCGAACAGGCCGGCGGCGATCGCCGTCAGCTGGTCACGGCGCGCGCTGGTCCGCGGGGTCCGGGTCGTCATGGAAGTCAGCTTGATCCCGCGCCGCCGCCGCTGACAAGGCCGCGGCCGGGCGGTGCTCCGGCCCGTCAGTGCTCCGGCAGGTCGACCACGGCGACGTCGGCCACGTGCGCGCGGATCCGTTCCGGCGGCAGCGCCACCGCCTTGGCCCAGTAGTAGATCACCAGGCTCACCACGGCCACCACGGCCAGCGACCACCACTCCGACAGCCACGGGTCCTTCATCGGCCCGAAGGCGCTGACCCGCACGATGATCCCCATCCCCAGCAGGTACGGCAGCAGCCACTGCGCAGAGCGCAGCTCCAGCGGCGGCTGGGCCGGGTTCAGGTGAAAGATCCGGGAGATCGCCAGCAGCACGTAGCCGATGACGATCGCCACCCCGAGCCGCCAGTCGGTGTCCCAGCCGGCCCACAGGATGATCAGGTTCGCGACGATGAAGGCGAACGGCGCCATCACCTCCCCGGCAGCCAGGCGGTAGGGCCGCTCCACGTCCGGGAGCTTGTCGCGGAACACGCCGAAGGCCAGCGGCGCCCCGGCGTACATCAGCACACTGGCCGAGGTGATGAACGACACCAGCTGCTGCCAGCTGGGGAACGGCAGGAAGCAGATGCAGCCGACCACGAACGCGGTGAGCATGCCCAGCCACGGCACCCCGCGCCGGTTGACGTGCTCGTACTGCACCGGGATGTAGCCGTTGCGGCTCAGGCCGTAGGTGATGCGGGAGGTGGACGTGGTGTAGATCAGGCCGGTGCCACCGGGGGAGATGATCGCGTCGATGTACAGGATCGTCGCCAGCCAGCCCAGGCCCACCAGTGTCGCCAGGCCCGCGAACGGCCCGCTGATGTTCTTGTAGTCCAGGTGCGCCCAGCCCGCGGCAAACGTCGCGGCCGGCAGCGCGGCGATGTAGACCACCTGCAGCATGATGTAGATCGCGGCGCCGATCAGGATCGACAGGATGGTCGCGCGCGGGATGTCCTTGCGCGGGTTGCGCGACTCCCCGGCCAGCTGGATCGCCTGCTCGAAGCCGAGCAGGGCGAAGATGATGCCGGAGGTGGAGACCGCCGACATGATGCCGTGCGCGCCGAAGGGCATGAAGCCGCCGGCCTGCTTGGCCGTGAAGTTCGAGGCGTGGAAGTGCGTCAGGGCCAGCACGAAGATGGTGAGCAGCGGCACGCCGACCTTCCACCAGGTGGCGGCGTTGTTCACGGTGGCCAGCTTCTGGATCCCGAGGAAGTTCACGGCCGTGAAGATCGCCATCAGCAGCACCGCGACGAGTTCCCCGTAGCCGGTGAGCGTGCCGTCCTTGTGCTGCCAGCTGTCGGCCCAGGTGTAGTGCTGGGCGTAGCCGATCATCGCCTGGACCTCGATCGGCGGGACGGTCACGGCCTGCAGCCAGGTGAACCACCCGAACGAGGCCCCGGCCGCGCCGCCGAAGGCGTAGTGCGGGTAGCGCGCGGTGCCGCCGGCGACCGGGAACATGCCGCCGAGCTCGGCGTGCACGAACGCCAGCGCGATGATCGCCACCGCCGCGATGCCCCAGCTGATCAGGGCCGCGGGTCCCGCCGCGACCAGCGCCTTCTGCGCGCTGTAGAGCCAGCCCGACCCGATGATCGACCCTTCGGAGGCCCACAGCAGACCGATCAGGCCGATGTCGCGCCGCAGATGGGTCGAGTGCTGCCCGGAGCCGCCGGCCGCTTCTTGTACCGCCATATTCGGAGGTTTCGTCCGAAAGGGCTCTTCTGTAACCTTTCTGCCTCCGAACGGGTCACCGGCTGGCGTCCGCGCCGTGTCAGGACCGGGACACCAGCTCCCTGGCTTCGGCGGGGTCCGCGGCGTCGCGCGCCATGGCCGCGAGGTCCCGGCACTGCGCCAGGGTGCGCGCGCCGAGTGCGGCGTGGACGGCGGGAACCGCGGCGGCGGCCATCGACAGCGAGGTCACCCCCAGCCCGACCAGCACCGGGGCCAGCCGCGGATCGGCCGCCGCCTCGCCGCAGACGCCCACCGGCTTGCCCGCCTCGCGCCCGGCCCCGGCGGCCAGCGCGATCAGCTCCAGCAGCGCCGGCTGCCAGGGGTCGAGCAGGTCCGGCAGGCGGCCGTCCTGGCGGTCGGCGGCCATCGTGTACTGGCCCAGGTCGTTGGTGCCGATGGACAGGAAGTCCAGGTGCTCCAGCAGCCGGGCCGCGCGCAGCGCCGCGGCCGGGATCTCGATCATGGCGCCGACGTGCTCCAGGCCGTGCGCGCGGGCCCGTTCGGCGAACTCGGCGGCCTCGCCGGGGGTGGCGACCATCGGGGCCATGGTCCAGACCTCGCAGGACGCTTCCGCGGCAGCCGAGGCGATGGCGGCGAGCTGGTCGTCCAGGACTTCGGGGCGCAAGCGCGCGGTGCGCAGGCCCCTGACGCCCAGCGCCGGGTTCTCCTCGGCGGGCAGGCCGAGGAAGGGCAGGGGTTTGTCGGCGCCGGCGTCCAGGGTGCGGATGACGACGCGGGTGCCGGGTTCGGGGAAGGCGTTGAAGAGCTCCAGGTAGGCGGCGTGTTGTTCAGCTTTGGAGGGGGCGTCTTTGCGTCCGAGGAAGAGGAACTCGGTGCGCAGCAGGCCGACGCCTTGGGCGCCGGGGCGGACGTCTTTCAGCGCGCCGATGTTCAGGTAGAGGGACACGGGATGGCCGTCGGCGGTGCGGCAGGGGCCGAGGGCGGCGAGGTCGGCTTGGGTGCGGGGGCGCGGCACGGTGGCGCTGGACTGTTCTACGCCGACGGCGACCGTCCCGGCGGTGCCGTCGACCGCGACGACTGTCCCGTCGGCGACCCCGGTCGCGCCGGCGGCCGCGACGACCGCCGGGATGCCGAGGCCGCGCGCCAGGATCGCGGTGTGGCTGGTCGGGCCGCCGCGCTCGGTGACGATCGCGAGGACCCGGTCCGGGTTCAGGTTCGCGGTGTCGGCGGGGGCGAGGTCGGCGGCCACCAGGACGAAGGGATGGCCGGGGTCGGGGATGCCGGGGATCGGCCGGCCCAGGACGGTCGCCACGGCCCGGTCGCGCAGGTCTTCGAGGTCCGCGGCACGCTCGGCGAGGTAGCCGCCGTCCTCGCGCAGGAGGTCGGCCTGGGCGTCGAAGGCTTCGGTAAGGGCGTGGGCGGCGTCGGAGCCGGCGGCGGTGCGGTGGCCGATGTCCTCGGCCAGGAGCGGGTCCTGGGCGATCATCGCGAGGGCTTCGAGGATGTCGCGGGCCTCGCCGGACAGGCGCTCGGCGCGGGTGGTGAGGTCGGAGGCCAGGGCGGTGACGGCTTGGCAGGCCGAGGCCAGTTCGGCGGCGGGGTCGGTGACCTGGTGCGGCGGCGGGAGGGGCGCCGGGGCGGTCATGCGGACGACCGGACCGGTCGCCGCGCCCGCGCTCACCCCGACACCGCTGAGCATCACCAGATCAGTGAGTTGTCGCTCAGGCATCCCCGCCCTCCTCGTCCAGGTTCCGCGCGATCAGCTCGGCCAGCGCCGCGACCGCCGCCTCGGCGCCCTCGCCGTCGGCCTCCAGGGTGACCTCCGTCCCCTGCTTCACCCGCGCCGCGAGCACCGCGAGGATGCTGCGGGTGTCGATCGCCGGCCGGTCGCCCACCCGCAGGCGCACCGTCGCCGGCTGCTGCGCGGCGGCCTGGACCAGCAGTTTCGCCGGGCGGGCGTGGAGTCCGCTGGTGGATCCGACGACGACGGTGCGCTCGATCATGGCTGTCTCCTCAGCTCGGGACTCGGTTCGGGGCCCGGTTCAGGGCTCGATGGTGACCTTGATGGCCTCGCCCTTGGCCACGATGTCCAGGGCGTCCAGCACCCGCTCCAGCGGCAGCCGGACCGAGATCAGGTCCTTGACGGGCACCTCGCCGGTGGCGATCAGCTCCAGGGCGCGGGCGTTGTGCGCCGGCGAGGAGCCGTTCGCGCCGACGATCGTCAGTTCGCGGTAGTGGACCAGGTTGGAGTCCAGGGTGATGGTCGGCTTGTCCTTGGGCAGACCGCCGAAGAAGCTGATGCGGGCGCGCGGGGCGGCGATCTGCAGGGCCTGCTCCTGCGCGGCGCCGGCGGCGGTGGCGGTGATCACCACGTCCACGCCGCGGCCGTCGGTGAGCTTGCGGACCTGCTCGATGATGTCGCCGTCTTCGGCGCAGACCGTGTCGTCGGGGTGGACCAGGTCCGCGGCCAGCTGGAGGCGTTCGCGGTTCACCTCGATCATGATGATGCGCGCCACGCCCCGGGAGCGGGCCAGGCGTACGTGCAGGCAGCCGATGGGGCCCGCGCCGAAGACCGCCACCACGTCGCCGGGGCCGGTGCCGGCCAGTTCCTGGCCGTTGAGCACGCAGGCCAGCGGTTCGGTCACCGAGGCCTCGTCGGCGCCGACGCCGTCGGGGATCCGGTTCATCCCGTCCACGGCCAGTACGCTGCGCGGGACCACCATGTACTCGGCGAAGCCGCCCTCGTACTGGTAGCCCATCGACTCCTGGTTCAGGCACACGGTCTGGTGGCCGCGGGTGCACTCCTCGCAGGTGCCGTCCGGGATCGCGGCGATCACCTGCACCCGGTCCCCCGGCGCCCAGCCGTCGACGCCGTCGCCGACCTCGACGATCTCCCCGGCGATCTCGTGCCCCATCACCCGGGGCGGGGCGATGCGGAAGTGCCCGGAGCGGAAGATCTTCAGATCGGTCCCGCACATCGAGCAGGCCAGCACCCGGATCTTCACCTCGCCGGGGAGGGGCGTGGGTTCGGGCACCTCCTCGATCCGGACGTCCCCGGGTCCGTGGAACACTGCGGCCTTCATACGTTCTCTGCCTTTCCTGCTGGCTGAAGCAGCCGGATCACTTCGTTCGCGGTTGTTGCCTGGTGCAGTTGGTCGGCCCGCTCGGGGTCCATCAGGACCTCGGCGAGTTCGGCGAGGATGTCCAGGTGCCGGTCGCCGAGGGCGGCGATGGCCACGCACATCGACACCTCCTGTCCATCGCCCCAGTCGACGGGTTCGGCCAGGGCGAGGACGGCCAGCGCGTCGCGCCGGACGTACTTCTTGCCGGCGGCGGTGGAGTGCGGGATCGCCACTCCGGCGCCGATGTAGGTGGAGATCTCGTCCTCGCGCTCGCGCATCGAGGGGATGTAGTCCTCGCTCACGGCTCCGATCTCGACGAGCAGCTCGCCGCAGCGGCGGACCGCGTCGTAGCGGTCGGAGACCGGGACGCCGAACCGGACGCCCCTGCCGGCCAGCAGGCCGTCACGGGTGTCAGACATCGATGGTGCCGCCTTCCTTCACGGCCTTGACCACCTTGGTCACCGCCGGGTCGCCGAGGAAGACCTGGAAGGCCACCACCGGCTTGCCGGGGGCCGCGGCGCGGGCCCGCTCGGCCAGGCTCTGCTGGGTCAGGATCAGGTCGGCGTCGGCGGGGATCGCCGAGACCTGCGCGTGCTCGACGCTCACGCCGGTGTTCTTCAGCTGGCGCTTCAAGGTTCCGGCCAGCATCACCGAGGACCCCATGCCCGCGTCGCAGGCCACGATGATCTTCTTGATGTCCGTCGCGGACAGAGTGCTCATGCCGTCGCTCCTTCCGGTGAAGCCTGTGCGGGCACGGCCGCGCCGTCGTCCGCGTCTGTCGTCTCCTCAGCTTCTTCCGGTTTTTCGCCGCGCCCGAACCCGAGCAGCAGCGAGGCGACGATGAAGGACACCGCCGCGGCTACCACGACTCCGGCCAGGACTCCGAAGTAGCTCCCGCGCGGGGTCTCGGTGAGGTAGGCGAAGATCGAGCCCGGCGAGGGCGAGGCGACCAGGCCGGCCCCGGTGACGGAGAACACTGAGATACCCGCGAAGCCGCCGGCGATCGCGGCCAGGATCAGGCGCGGCTTCATCAGGATGTAGGGGAAGTAGATCTCGTGGATGCCGCCGAGGAACTGGATCACGATGGCGCCGGGGACCGACGGGCGCAGCGCGCGCGGGCCGAACAGCAGGTAGGCGCACAGGATCCCGAGGCCCGGACCGGGGTTGGACTCCAGCATGAACAGGATCGACTTGTGGTGCGGGCCCGCGGCCTGGGCCACCGCCAGCGGGTCCAGGACGCCGTGGTTGATGGCGTTGTTCAGGAACAGCACCTTGGCCGGCTCGATCAGGATGCTGACGAAGGGCAGCAGGTGGTGGTTCAGCACCCAGTTGACGCCGTGCCCGGCCCAGTCGGTCACGTGGTTCACGGCCGGGCCGATCGCCCACTTGCCCAGCACCGCGAAGGCGCCGCCGATGATGCCCAGGGAGAAGTTGTCGACCAGCATCTCGAACCCGGCGCGCAGCCGGTCCGCGGTCAGCTTGTCGAACTGCTTGAGCACCCATGCCGAGGCCGGGCCGGCGATCATCGCTCCGAGGAACATCGGCACCGAGGAGCCGACCACCACGCCGGTGGTGGCGATGGCGCCGATCACCGCGCCGCGCTGGCCGTGCACGATCCGGCCGCCGGTGTAGCCGATCAGGATCGGCAGCAGGTAGGTGATCATCGGCGAGACCAGCTCGCCGAGGGACTTGTTCGGGGTCCAGCCGGTGGGGATGAACAGCGCGGTGATCAGGCCCCAGGCGATGAAGGCGCCGATGTTCGGCATCACCATCGAGGCCAGGAACGAGCCGAACTGCTGAACCTTGGCTTTCAGTCCGGTGCCGGTGGGGGCCGGCGTATAAGCCATCGAAGACATGCGTCCTCCTAGGGACGTCAGGACAATCGTGTGGGTTGGTTCCTCACTTGCTGTGCTGGGCAGTGCTTCGGCGCAGGTGGCGGCGGGGTTCAGCCGTTGTCGGCGAGGTGCAGGGACCCCGCCGGTTTACCTCCCGGGTCGCGCACGACCCGGATTCCCTCCCGGCTCACGTCCGGCGGGCCGGGCATCTGGCTGCCCGGCAGCCCGACCGCGGCCCTGGCCCAGGCCATTCCCTCGATCAGCGCCTGGCCGCCCTCACCGCCGGCGGCCAGGAACCCGGCCAGCAGCGCGTCCCCGGCCCCGACGGTGCTCACCGGCTCGATCGCCTCGGCGGTGCCGAACAGCGCGCCGGAGGAGTCGACGAGCACGGAGCCGTCCGCGCCCAGGCTTGCCAGGACCGCCTTGACGCCCCGGGAGCACAGCTTCTCGGCCGCGGCGACGACCTCGCCGATGCTGTTCAGCGGGGTGCCGACGGCGGCGGCCAGCTCCTGGCGGTTCGGCTTGACCAGATCCGGGCCGGCGTCGACCGCGGCCAGCAGCGCCGCGCCGCTGGTGTCCACCGCGACGCGGACCCCGTGCTCGGCGAACTGCGCGGTCAGGGTCGCGTAGACGTCGTCGGGCACACCCGGCGGCAGGCTGCCGGACAGCACGGCCCAGGAGGCGCCGGCGTTCGCAGGATCCTGCGACACGCAGCGGTCCAGCACCGCCTCGGCGAGCAGCGCCACCTCCCTGCCGGTCAGCGCCCCGCCGGGGGCGTTGACCTTCGTGACCCGGCCGTCGGCCTCGGCCAGCGTGATGTTCGACCGGGTCCAGCCGTCGACCTGGACCTCGGTCACCGGTACGCCGTCGTTCTGCAGCAGGCGCGCCAGTTCCTCGCCGTCCGGCCCGGCACACGGGATCACCGCGTGCGAGGCGACGCCGAAGGCGCGCAGCACCCGGGTCACGTTCACGCCCTTGCCGCCGGGGTCGATCCGGGCGGAGGTGGCGCGCAGCACCTCGCCGCGGCGCAGCGAGTCCAGCGCCAGTGTGCGGTCCAGGCTGGGATTGAGGGTCAGGGTCACGATCATGCCCGGACCACCCGCACCCCGGCGCCGCCGAACTCGGCGGCGGTCTCCTCGTCCAGGCCGGCGTCGGTGACGAACAGGTCGACGTCGTCCAGGCCGCCGAAGCGCGCCATGCAGTCGTTGCCGACCTTGGTGTGGTCGGCCAGCAGCACGGTGCGCCGGGCCGCGCCGATCATCGCCCGCTTCACCGCCGCCTCGGCCAGATCCGGGGTGGTCAGCCCGCGCGCCACCGACACCCCGTTGGTCGCCATGAAGGCCACGTCCACACACAGTTGGGACAAGGGGGCCAGGGCCCATTCGTCCACCGCGGCCAGGGTGCGGCCGCGGATCCGGCCGCCGAGCATCAGGACCGTGAGATTCGGCCGGGCGACCAGCTGCGCGGCCAGCGCCGGGGCGTTCACCACCACGGTCAGCTCGCGGTCGGCCGGCAGCGCCGAGGCCAGCCGGCCCGTGGTGGTCCCGGCGTCGATGATGATCGAGCCCTCCTCCGGGATCTCGGCCAGCGCGGCCTTGACGATGCGCTCCTTCTCCGCGGTCATGCTCTGGTCCCGCACGGCCAGCGCCGGCTCGAAACCGAGCCGCTCGACCGGGATCGCCCCGCCGTGCACCCGGCGCACGAGGCCGGCCCGCTCCAGGGCGGTCAGGTCCCGGCGGATCGTCTCGGTGGTCACCGTCAGGTCCTCGGCCAGGACCACGACGTCGACCCGGCCGTCGACCCGCGCCTTGTGCAGGATCGCCTGCTGTCGTTCCTCTGCGTACATGGGCCACCCCGGGTGTGCTCGGTGAGCTCAGCGATCTTCTTGCGGCATCCGGCGTTTGGTTTCCACGCCGTTTCCCTTTGTTCGTGTTGGTTTTACGCCCAGCCGCCGGGGCTGTCAAGGCTCCGACCTCGGACGTCGCAGACCGCTGATTCTTTGCGCGCGAACCCTGGCCGTCCGCCGCGGGCCGGAGTAGCATCCCCGGTGACTTCGTGGGTTGAATCGATTTAATCTTCAGCGCGACCAGCACAAGCTGTGCACTCCCAGTACTTCTCATGAGCTCGATTCCCCATGCCCGAAAACGTTTCAGGAGAGGCACCACCGTGAGACACCTACCGATCGCCGTGCTCGCTTTCGGCCTGACCGCCGGCGGATTCGGCACCGCCGCGAGCGCCTCCGCCGGCACCCCGGCACCACATCCGGCCAAAGCCCACGCCGCGTACGCCAATCCCTGCGCGGCGGACAACCTGTCCCCCACGTCCCGAACGGTGAACCCGGTCGCGGTCTACGCCACCAGCGGCACCGTCGCAAACGCTTCCGCCTTGCTGAACGGGCAGAACACCCGACTGACCGGCAACGGATCGGCGGTGACGCTGGACTTCGGCAAGGACGTCGGCGGCCTGGTGAGCCTGCGCTTCGCGGACGCCAGCGATTCCAGCCAAAGCGTCGGGCTGGCCTTCTCGGAGTCCAGCCAGTTCGTCGGCAACGCCAGCGACGCCTCCAGCGGCGGCGGTGCCGACGGCTTCGTGGCGGCGGCGGTTCCGGTCGGCGGTGGGAGCTACACCGTGCCGAAGGACAAGCTGCGCGGCGGATTCAGGTATCTGACACTCTTCCTGAACTCCGGCGGCTACGCCGATCTCGACGGCGTCTGGCTGGCGTTCAGCGCGGCGCCGAACGCCTCGGACCCGGCCGCGTACCCGGACTACTTCTGCTCCAACGACACCGCGCTGAACCAGGCCTGGTACGCCGGCGCCTACACCACCCAGCTGGACACCATCGATCCGACCGAGGGCCGGGTGTGGCCGCCGCCGTCCTCGGGCTGGGAGAACAACGGCGTCGTCGGCACCGGGACCGAGGTGCTCACCGACGGCGCGAAACGGGACCGGTCGGTGTGGCCGGGCGACATGGGGGTCTCGGCGACCACGGCGTACGTGAGCACCGACGACATGCTCGGCGTCCGCAACTCCTTGTCCACGATGTATCAGAACCAGAAGTCGACCGGCGAGCTGCCGTACGGCGGTCCCGAGTTCCTCTTCTACAGCTCGGACACCTACCACATATGGACGCTGGTCGGGACGTACGCGTACTACCTGTACACGGCCGACAAAACCTGGCTGGACAGCATCTGGAGCAAGTACCAGCTCGGCATGAACTTCATCACCGCGAAGATCGACGGCAACGGCCTGCTGAACGTCACCGGCACCAACGACTGGGCCCGCGGCGACCAGGGCGGGGAGAACATCGAAGCCAACGCCCTGATGTACGAGGCGCTGTCCACCGGGGCGAAACTCGCCACCGCCGAAGGCAACAGCTCGCTGGCCTCGACCTACACGAACAAGGCCGCGACCTTGAAGACGGCCGTGAACGCCACGCTGTGGGACTCCTCGACCGGTGCGTACAAGGACAACCCGAGCAGCACGCTGTACCCGCAGGACGGGAACTCGCTGGCGGTCTGGTACGGCCTGGCCGGCGGTTCGCAGGCTACTGCGATCGCGACCCACCTGCGCGGGAACTGGAACAGCCTGGGAGCTCAGGCCCCTGAGTTCAACAGCAACATCTCGCCGTTCTCGGGCTCGATGGAGCTCTATGCGCACTTCGCCGCCGGCGACGACGTCAACGCGCTCAACCTGATCCGCGACGAGTGGGGCTACATGCTCGACTCCCCGATCGGCACCGGCAGCACCTTCTGGGAGGGCTACGCGAACAACGGCACGCTCAACGCGTATTCGAGCCCCTTCACGAGCCTGGCGCACGGCTGGTCGACCGGCCCGACCGGCGCGCTGACCACCGACGTGCTGGGCATATCCCCCACCGCACCGTCGGGGAGCTCGTACCAGGTCGTGCCGCACCCCGGCGACCTGACGCACGTCGAGGGGACGCTGACGGTGGCCGCCGGCAAGCAGATCCACGCCAGCTACGACCACGACAGCGCGGGCGACTTCAGCCTGCAGGTGGATTCCTCGACGAACAGCGGCTCGGCCGGCGTCATCGCGGTACCGACGTGGGGTCAGAACCGGACGGTGACGGTGAACGGGCAGACCGCGTGGAACGGCAGCGCGTTCGTCGGAGCGTCCGGGATCACCAGCGCGGACACCGACGGGCAGTACGTGTACTTCCGCGGGGTCTCCCCCGGTGTCTACACGGTCGCCTACAGCGCCTCGGCGACCGCACCGCCGATCTCCTACCGCGAGCTGCCCGGCACCTGGACCCGCTGCGCCGCCGAGAACGGCAGCTGCGCGGTGAGCGGGACGTCGGTGATCGCGTTCGGGGCCGGCGGGCAGTTCAACTACCTGCAGACAGCCAGCAGCACCACGTGCAACGACACGAACTTCGGCGACCCGGCGCCCAACGTCCCGAAGTGGTGTTACGTGCAGACCACACAACCGGCCTCGCCCGGCTGGCAACAGTGCGCCACCGAGAACCAGAGCTGCTCCTACAGCGGCCTGATGACGATCGCGTACGGCGGAGGAGGCACCTACAAGTTCGCCACACTCGGCAGCGGCGGCACCGCCTGCGACAACGCGGTCTTCGGCGACCCGGCGCCGAACACAACCAAGGCCTGCTTCCTGCTCGGCCCTCCCCCGGGCTTCACGACGTGGACGTCGTGCGCCGCGGAGAACGGGAGCTGCGCGTTCTCCGGGACCCGTGAGGTGGCCTTCGGTGCGAACGGCCGGTACTACTTCGGCAGCTACAGCGGCGGGACGCCTTGTACGGACACGGTTTTCGGCGACCCGGCGTTCGGGTCGGCGAAGGCGTGCTACCTCCAGTAGTCATGAATCGATTCAGCGATGATCAGCCCGCTTACTCAGCCAAACCGGCTCCGCAGCCCTTGACGCACCTCACTCTCGGAGCTAACTTCACCGCAATTTCATTGAAACAATTCACTCGGGAGTCTCATGGACAACCCCGAAAACCCCGACCCGGACCCCACGACTCCGGTCCTCGCGCTGGAGGGGGTGAGCAAGTCCTTCGGAGCCGTTCACGCTCTGCGTTCGGTGTCCCTTCAGCTGTTCAGCGGCGAGGCGCACGCACTGGCCGGCGAGAACGGGGCCGGCAAATCCACGCTGATCAAGGTGCTGGCCGGGGTGCACCGGCCGGATGAGGGCTCTGTGCTGCTGGACGGGGCACCGGTCGAGTTCGGCGGGCCGGCCGCCGCGCGGGACGCCGGTGTCGCCGTCATCTATCAGGAACCCACGTTGTTCCCCGACTTGAGCGTGGCGGAGAACATCTTCATGGGCCGCCAGCCCACGCGCTCGTTCGGGCGGGTCGACCACCGCGCGGTGCGCGAGGCGGTGGCCGCGTTGTTCGCCAGGCTCGGGGTCGCGATGGATCCCGAGCGGCCGGCCCGGGGCCTGTCCATCGCCGATCAGCAGCTGGTGGAAATCGCCAAGGCGCTGTCCTTCGACGCGCGGGTGCTGATCATGGACGAGCCGACGGCTGCGCTGACCGGCAGCGAGGTGGCCCGGCTGTTCACGGTGGTGCGGGCCCTGCGCGAGCAGGGCGCGGCGGTGCTGTTCATCTCGCACCGGCTGTCGGAGATCTTCGAGCTCTGCCAGCGGGTCACCACGCTGCGGGACGGCGCGCTGGTCGCCGCCGAACCGCTGGCCGGCCTGACCGAGGCCGATCTGGTGCGGCGCATGGTCGGCCGGACTCTGGACGAGCTCTATCCCAAACAGGAAACGGCGGTCGGGGACATCGCGCTGGACGTCAGCAGGCTGACTCGCGAAGGGGTCTTCACCGACGTCTCCTTCCAGGTCCGCTCCGGCGAGATCGTGGGCCTGGCCGGACTGGTCGGTGCCGGACGCAGCGAGGTGGCGCGCGCCGTGTTCGGCGTCGACCGCTTCGACGCCGGCCACGTCGCCGTCGGCGGACGCCGCCTGAAACCGGGCTCGCCGAGCCTGGCGATGGCCGCCGGACTGGCCCTGGTTCCGGAGGACCGGCGCGCGCAGGGCCTGATCATGCAGATGAGCGTCGAGCGCAACATCGGCCTGGCCGATCTGCGCGCGGCGACCACCGCCGGGCTGGTGAGCCGGCGCGCAGAGCGTGACCGCGCGGTCGATTGGGCGGCCAGGCTCCAGGTGAAGTACGCGCGCCTGTCGGATCTGGTCGGCACGCTCTCCGGCGGCAACCAGCAGAAGGTGGTCCTGGCCAAGTGGCTGGCGACCGGGCCGCGGGTGCTGATCGTCGACGAGCCCACGCGCGGGATCGACGTCGGCACGAAGGCCGAGGTGCACCGGCTGCTCTCGCAGCTGGCGGCGGACGGCGTCGCGGTGCTGATGATCTCCTCGGATCTGCCGGAGATCCTGGGCATGGCCGACCGGGTGCTGGTGATGCGCGAGGGCCGGATCAGCGCCGAGATCTCCCGCGAGGGGGCCACGGAGCAGACCGTGATGGCGGCGGCCACGGGCGCGGCAGCCACCGGCGCGGCGGCCGGGGGTGCGCGATGACGGCGTCAGCCACAGCGGCGGCCGTGCAGGCGGTGCCGGCCGCCGACGCGCCGCGCGCGCTGCTCGACCGGGTGCTGCGGATGCGCGAGCTGGCGATCCTGGCGGTGCTGGCCGTGATGCTGACGGCCACGCAGATCGACAACACCTCGTTCCTGTCCGAGCAGGGCATCAAGGACCTGTTGCTGAACGCGACGATCCTGGTTCTGGTGGCGGTCGGCGAGGCGGTCGTGGTGGTCACCGGCAACGTCGACCTGTCGGTGGGCTCGGTGCTGGGCGTCACCGCGTTCGCGGCCGGGGATCTGCTGCGGCACGGAGGGAATCCGGTCCTGGCGGTCGGGCTGGCGATCGTCCTGGGCGCCGGCTTCGGTGCGTTCAACGGGGTGCTCGTGGGCGTGGGTCAGGTGCCTTCGCTGGTGGTCACTTTGGGGACGCTCTACATCATCCGTGCCTTGGACTCGATCTGGGTCGGTTCCCGGGAGGTCACCGCGGCCCGGCTACCGAGCGGCTTCAAGAGCTTCGGCCACGACGGGATCTGGGCGGTGCCGTATCTGGCGGTGCTGGCGGCGGTCGTGCTGGTCGCGGTCGGCTACTTCCTGCGGAACTACCGCAGCGGCCGGGAGTGCTACGCCCTGGGTTCGCACGCGCAGGCCGCGGCGCTGGCCGGGGTGCCGGTGCGGCGGCGGATCGTGGGGGCGTTCGTGCTGTGCGGGGCGCTCGCGGGACTGGCCGGGGCGTTGTATCTGGCCCGGTTCGGGTACGCCGACGCCGGGACCGGCAGCGGCTACGAGCTCACGGTGGTCTCGGCCGTGGTGGTCGGCGGCGTCGGGTTCACCGGGGGTTCGGGCAGCGTGTACGGGGCGGCGCTGGGCGCGCTGCTGCTCACCTCCATCAACAGCGTCCTGCCCGCGATCGGCGTCAGCTCGGTGTGGGTCGAGGCGATCGACGGGATCCTGCTGCTCCTGGCCATCTCGGTGGACCGGGTCGTGGCGCTGCGGATCGCCGGGCTGCTGCGCAGCCGGGCCCGACAGGCGAGGACCATCGCTGATGGCTGATATTCCGGCCGCGCCGAGCGGCTTGCGCCGGCCGCCCCTGCACGGCGCCCTGCGCTGGGACACCGTGGTCTCAGTGCTGCTGGTGATCCTGCTCGCCGTCTCCTTCAGCACCGTCGGCGGTTTCGGCAACGCGCTGAACATCAGCTTCCTGATCGGTAACACGCTGCCGGTCGCGGCAATCGCGCTGCCGATGACGATGCTGGTGGCCTCTGGGGAGATCGACCTGTCGGTGGGCTCCACGGTGGGCTTGTCGGGGGCGGTGATGGGCGCGCTGTGGAACCACGGCATGAACATCAACGCGATCATCGTGGTCTGCGCGGCGCTCGGCGTGGTCTGCGGTCTCATCAATGCCCTGCTGGTGACCCGGCTTGGGCTGCCCTCGCTGGCGGTCACGATCGGCACGATGGCGCTGTACCGGGGCGTCGCGCAGATCGTGCTCGGCTCGAATTCGGTCACCGACTTCCCGCAGAACTACCTGGATTTCGGCTCCGGGCGCCTGGCCGGCTCGTTCCTGCCGACCGCCGTCCTGCCCTGGCTGGTGCTGGCCGCCGCGGCCGCGGTGGTGCTGCACGCCACCGGCTTCGGCCGCTCGGTCTTCGCCGTCGGCGCCTCGGCCGAGGCCGCCTGGTTCGCCGGGGTGCGGGTAAAGCGGGTCAAGCTGTCGCTGTTCGTGGCCACCGGCCTGGTGTCCTCGCTCACCGGGGTGTTCTGGGTGCTGCACTACGCCAGCGCCACCTACAGCAACGCCACCGGTCTGGAGCTGTCGGTCGTGGCCGCGGTCCTGCTCGGCGGCGTGGACTTCGACGGCGGCCGCGGCACCGTCGGCGGCGCGATCGCCGGGGTCTTCCTGCTGGGCACGCTGCAGAACGTGATGAGTCTGGCCGACGTCTCGGCGCAGTCCCAGACGATCGTCACCGGCGTGCTGCTGACCGTCTCCGTGCTCGGGCCACGCGTGGCCCGGCAGATGTCGCCATCGATCCGTTGAGGGGAATGCCATGAGCAAAGCCACGAGCTTCGCGGCCCTGGCCGCCGGCAGTCTGCTGGCGCTGAGTCTGAGCGCGTGCGGCGGGGCCACCAAGAGCTCCACCGACAAGGCGGCGTCCACCGCCCCGGCCGCCGGGCAGGGCGGCGCGGCGAACCCGGACGCCGCGACGAAGAAGGGCCTGGCCGTCGCCTTCCTGCCCAAACAGGTCAACAATCCCTACTTCAACATCTCCGACGCCGGAGGGAACACCGCACTGACCGCACTCGGCGAGAGCTACAAGGAGGTCGGCACCAACAGCGCCACCGACACCGCCGGACAGGTGTCCTACGTCAATACCCTGACGCAGCAGCACGTGTCGGCCATCGCGGTGTCCGCACAGGATCCCGGCGCGCTGTGCACGGCGCTGAAGCAGGCGATGAGCTCGGGCATCAAGGTCGTCACCTACGACTCGGACACCGATCCGGGCTGCCGGCAGGCGTTCGTGTCCCAGGCCAGTTCCGAGGACCTGGGACGCAGCGAGGTCGACCTGCTGGGCAAGGAGCTGAACTACTCCGGGCAGATCGCGATCCTGTCGGCGGCGCAGACCGCGACGAATCAGAACGCGTGGATCGGCTACATGCAGGACGAGCTGAAGAAGCCGCAGTTCGCGAACATGAAGCTGGTGAAGATCGCCTACGGCAACGACGACGCGCAGATGTCGTTCCAGCAGACGCAGGGACTGTTGCAGCAGTACCCGGATCTGAAGGGGATCATCTCGCCGACCACGGTCGGGATCAAAGCGGCCGCGCAGTATCTCGACGGCTCGCAGTACAAGGGCAAGGTGCTGCTGACCGGCCTGGGGACGCCGAACGACATGCGCTCCTACGTCCAGGACGGCACGGTCAAGGCCTTCGAGCTGTGGGACCCGGGCAAACTCGGCCAGCTCGCGGCGTACACCGCGGTGGCCCTGGCCTCCGGGCAGATCTCCGGCGCGCAGGGGCAGAGCTTCACCGCCGGGTCGCTGGGCCGTTTCACGGTCGGGGCCCAGGGGGTGGTGACGCTCGGCGCGCCGACCGTGTTCGACTCCTCGAACATCGGCCAGTACGACTTCTAGCGACCGTTGCGACAGCCGGCCGCCGGGGCTGCGCGAGCGGCCCGGCGTGCTGGGCGGCGCGGCGTGCTGGGCGGCCCGGCGGTCAGGCGGTCAGGCGGTCAGGCGGTCAGCTGTGCAGCGTGACGACGTACCCGTCGGGGTCGGCGAACGCGAAGGTCCGGCCGAACGGGCCGTCGAACGGCTCGGTCACGATCGGCACGCCGTGCTCGGTGAGGTCGGCGTGGATCTTGTCGACGTCCTCGGCCTTGAGCCACAGCGCCACGCCCCAGCCGAGCTTGTCGGTGGCGTCCAGGTCGACCAGGGGTTCGCGCACCGCGAACGGGATCGGCCGGGTGTCGAAGACCACCCCGTGGGGCGGGGAGACGGCTGCGCGGGTGAGTCCCAGCCGCTCCTCGTAGAAGCGTGCGGACGCCTCCAGGTCGTGTACCTGCAGGGCGATGAACGACGGTCCGACGGCGGCCATGGCGGCACCTCTCCTTAGTTGTCAGGAAACCTGATATCCAGGGTAGGCCCGCGGCGCGAACAATGCAAGGTAACCTGATAACCATGAGCGGCTCAGAACGGCCCCAGGACACCGTCGACCGGCCCGGGTACCTGATCAAAAGGGCCCAGGCCGCGCTGCACGCCCACATGGCCCGGGCGCTGCACGAGCACGGCGTCACCCTCACCCAGTTCGCCGTACTCACGGCCCTGGACGAGGAACCCGGCCTGTCCAACGCCGAACTGGCGCGACGGGCGTTCATCACCCCGCAGAGCATGAACGAGACCCTGCGCGACCTGGAAAAGCACGCGTGGGTCACCCGCAGCCGGCATCCCACCCATGGACGGATCCTGCGGATCGAACTCACCGAGCAGGGCCGCGCGACCCTGCAGGCCTGCGACAAGACGGTGAACGTCATCGAGCAGCGGATGCTCGCCGACCTCGACGCCGGCCAGCGCCGCCAACTCGCCACGGCATTGAGCAGCTGTATCGCCGCCTTGAACGCCGCGCAGCCGGACACAACCCACGCGCCCTCATAAGGAACCGCGGACGAACGTCGAGCCCCGCCTCGGCGGGAGGCGGGGCTCGACGGTTCCGGTGGGGTGTCAGAACACGTACAGCGTCAGGCGACGTAGACGGAGACGCCCATGCCGGCCAGCGCGGAGACGTGCGCGCCGGGGTCGATGTTGTTCCAGATGACGTCGCGCGCCGGCGGCGCGGTCCGGGTGAGCCAGTTCGAGTACCAGCCGCGCGCGCCGCCGTCGGGCATCACGAAGATCATGCCGGCGTTGCTGTTGATGGAGGGGAACCACCAGTAGTTCGCGGGGTCGGCGCCCGGCGTGGAGCCGTTGAACAGGTACAGCACCGGGTAGCGCTTTGTCGGATTGCTGTAGTAGTCCGACGGCAGCACGATCCGGATGTGGTGGCCGCCGTTGTCCAGCCCCGGCTGCCCGGCGACCTGCGGCGTGGAGACCGTGATGACGAAGTCGTAGGCGGTGTTGGTCTGCGTGTAGGCGGGCACAGGCGCGGCTGGGGGCCACGACGCGCTTCCAGGCAGGGTTACAGGCCGGGCGGCGCGGGTGGTTGTGAGGTCTGCGAGGGTTGTGAGGGTTGCGGAGGCTGTGAGGACTGCGGAGGTTGCGAGGGCTGTAAGGACTCTGAGAAGCCATCGGCAGATCGGGCGTGCGGCAGACGCCACAGCGCGGCTGCCTGGTGGCGCTGGTCGTCGGTGAGCAGGGTCCGGGCCTTCTCGGCGGCGAACTCGCGGACCAGGGCGTGCAGCGCGTAGCGGCCGTGCCGCGGCGATTGGAGCAGGTTCAGGTCGACCAGGCGCTCCAGGATGTCCTCGGCTTCGGCGGACGGACGGCCCAGCAGGGACGCCGCGACTGGAAGGCCCAGTTCTGTGCCGCTCCACAGACCGAGCAGGCACAGGGCGGTCGCTGAGGTCTCGCCGAGTGCGGTGAAGCCGGCGGCCAGGCTCGCCCGCACGTCGTGGTCGGCGAATCTGAGTTCGTCCAGGAGCGTGGAGCCGGCGTTTCCGATCGCCGAGTTCGCCAAGCGGGCGGCCAGATCGGCGATCGTCCAGCAGGGCCGCGCGACGAGACGGCCGGCGGCGGCCCGGATGGCCAGAGGCAGTCCGGCACAGGCCTTCAGGACCTCGTCGGCGGCCTCGGGTTCGGCGGCGGTCCGATCGCTTCCGGCCATCCGATCGAGCAGGTCGCGCGAATCATCGAGGGTCAGAGGGCTGACAGAGATCCGCAGCGCCCCGGCGGCACCGACGTGCCGGTCCCGCGTGGTCACCAGCAGCCCGCAGCCCGGCGAGGCCGGAATGAGCGGCGCCAACTGCCTGGCGTCATGGACATCGTCGAGCACGACCAGAACTCGCCGCACGGCCAACAGACTGCGGTACAGCGCCGCGGACTCCGTTTCGGAGCTCGGCAGATCTCCTGGTGCGATGCCGAGCAGCCGCAGGAACACAGCCAGCACCTGCTCGGCCGAGGCGCCCCGCATGTCCGCGTAGAGCTGGCCGCCGGGGAACCGGCCGGCCAGCCGGTGGGCCGCGTGCACGGCCAGGGCGCTCTTGCCGACCCCGGCCATGCCGTCGACGATCACGGTGTTCGGGCCCGCCGTCGTTCCGATCGTGTCGGTGATGCGGCGTAGCAGGTCCTCGCGGCCGGTGAAGTCGGCGGTGTCCCAGGGCAGGGTGTGCGGCGTGGGCCAGGCGACATATCCGGCGCTCGGCTCGTCGTGGTCCTCCGCGGCTCTGCCGTCGCTGTCGCCGGCGCCGTCGCTGCCGCTGCCGGTGCCACTGCCGGTGCCGGTCCCGGTCCCGGTGCCGCCGGGTCCGGCGTCCATCGCCAGAATCCGCTGGTGCAGCGCACGCAATTCGGGGCTCGGTTCCATCCCCAGATCACGCACCAGCACCGTCCGCAGCAACCGGTACACCTGCAGCGCCTCGACCCGGCGGTCGGCGGCGGCCAGCGCCGACATCAGCAGCGCGTAGGCCGGCTCGCGGTGCGGATGGTCGGCGGCCAGCCGGCGCAGCGCCGCCGCGGCGTCGGCCGCGCGGCCCAGCGCGATGTCCGCGCGCGCCCGCAGCTCGATCGCCTCCACCCGCATCTCGGCCCAGGCCGCGGCCTCCTCCAGGTGCAGCAGCTCCGAGGGCACGTCGGCCAGCGGCTCGCCGCGCCACAGCGCCAGCGCCTGGCCGGCGAAGCGGGCCGCCGAGCGCCAGTCGCCGGCGTCGGCCGCCTCCTGGCCGGCCTGGTAGCGGGCCACGAAGATCCGGGTGTCCAGTTCGGTGGCCGGGTCGAGCAGGAGCCGGTAGCCCGGCGCGACGGTTTCCAGGCGGCGGGCCTGCGGGCCCAGGCAGCGGCGCAGCCGCATGACGTGGCTGCGCAGCGTCGTGACCGCCCCGTCGGGCGGATCGGCGCCCCAGACCGCGTCCACCAGCCCGTCCACGCTGACCACCCGGTTGGCCTGGCACAGCAGCGCGGCCAGCAGCGCCCTGGTCCGCGCCGACGGCAGCGGGACCGGTTCCCCGTCCAGCCGGATGTCCACCGGACCCAGCAGCCCGAACCAAACGGTAGAGCCCACCCCCGCGCCCCTTCCCCCAAACCCTTGTTCAACAGGTATTCAACACCAAACCGCGAGACTGGCGCGGTCATATGTCGACGCAAGCGCCTTACGCTCGCTGTCCGCGACACTCGGGGGAGGTGAAGAGTGACGAACGCAGCTGTGGTGCGCGTGTGCCACACCCCGGCTCGTCACCCGCTCACCCGCGAGGCCTCGTCGGCCTCGATCTCACACCGGAGCCACACACCGGCGGGATTCCCGTTGTCCGGCACCGGTTTCGCCTACTACAGCGTCGGCGGGTGGGCCCAGGACTGAACGTCACCCCTCTCGTCCACGCAGTTCACATCACTCGGGGAGTTGTCTCAACACCATGTCTCACGCCGCAAAGAAGCGCTCGAAGATACTGGCCGTCGGTTCCATACCGATGGCCACGGCCGTCATCGCGGCCGTCGGCATGTCGTCCGCGCAGGCCCAGAGCAACGACACGACCAACAACGGCCACACCGACTCGCTCGGCCGGGTCGCGGTCGCCGGGACCCAGCCCGACTGGGCGACCCCGGCCACCGAGAAGGCCGCCGTGCCGGCCACCCAGACCATCAGCACCCGGGTGTACCTGGCGGGCCAGAACCAGGGCCAGCTGGCGGCGCTGGCGCAGTCGGTCACCGACCCGAGCAGCCCGAACTACCACAAGTACCTGAGCACCTCGCAGGTACAGTCCGAGTTCGGCGCGACCGCCGCGCAGATCAAGACGGTCACCGACTGGGCCAAGGGCGCCGGCCTGACCGTCAAGAACGTCGCCGACAGCTGGATCGACCTGCAGGGCGAGGCCTCGGTGGTGCAGGCCGCCTTCGGCACCAAGCTGGCCAACTACACCGCGCCCGACGGCCAGGCGCACTACGCGCCGGCCACGGCCGCGATGGTCCCGGCCAACGTCGCCAACGCGATCTCGGGCATCTCCGGGCTCTACGACGCGCCGAAGTTCCACACCCCCGGCGCCGTGCAGTCCCCGGCCACCGCCTCGCACCCGGCCTCGACCACCTTCGACACCTCGTGGTGCGCGACGTCGTGGGGCTCGAAGAGCTACGACGGCATCCCGGCGCCGATCTGCGGCTACGACTCCGCGCAGCTGCGCGGCGCCTACGGCGTGGCCAACTCCGGCCTGACCGGCAAGGGCGCGACCGTCGCGATCGTGGACGCCTACACCAGCGGGACCATGGCGCAGGACGAGACGACGTACAACAACCAGTTCCACCAGCAGCAGTTCCGCCCGGGGCAGTACCGCGAGGTGACGAACACCGCGGCGTACAACAACCAGAGCAGCTGCCACCCGGACACGTGGGCGGAGGAGCAGAGCCTGGACGTCGAGGCCGTGCACAACATGGCCCCGGACGCCAATGTCGTCTACGTCGGCGCGGCCTCCTGCGAGGACAACGACCTGATGGCGGCCTACGAGTACGTGGTCAACACGCACGCCGCCGACATCGTGTCCGTCTCCATCGGCGGCCTGATGCACACCAACGGCTGGAACCAGGACGCGGCCACCACCGCCGCCTTCGACCGCATCTTCATGAAGGGCGCGGTCCAGGGCATCGGCTTCAACTTCTCCACCGGCGACTGCGGCGACGACGACCCGGCCAACGCGGCCACCGGCCGCAACTGCGACTCGGGGTCCGCGGGCCGGCAGACCGAGTACCCGGCCAGCTCACCGTGGGTCACCGCGGTCGGCGGCACGGCGCTGAAGGTCGACGCGAACAACAACTACGGGGGCGAAGAGCCCTGGGGCGACTACGAGACCCCCGCGGGCAGCCCCAGCAGCCTGAAGCCCGGGCAGTTCACCGGCGGTGGCGGCGGCGGTACCTCGACCGACATCGGGCAGCCGTTCTACCAGCGCGGCGTGGTCCCCACCAGCATGTCGCAGACCGCCCCGAACGGCGCGCACCTGAACACCCCGATGCGCACCATCCCGGACGTCGCGATGGACGCCGACCCGCTGACCGGCATGGCGCTGTTCCACACCGCCGGCGGGCAGCCGGAGTGGACCCCGATGGGCGGCACCTCGCTGGCCGCGCCGCTGTTCGCCGCCGAGACCGCGCTGCAGATGCAGGCGCACGGCGGCACGGCGCCGGGCTTCGAGAACCCGACGATCTACGCGAACGCCGGCAAGTTCCGGGACGTCTCCGCGAACGACAACATGTACACGATCATCCCCGAGGGCTCCCAGGTCCAGGAGGAGATCATGGGCCACGACACGTCGCTGCGCGCCGGCGCCGGCTACGACGAGGCCACCGGCCTGGGCTCGCCGACCCTGGCGTACCTGCAGGGCTCCTACGACGCCAACCGCGTGGGCCGCATCGCCGGTGACGACCGGTACCAGACCGGCATCCAGATCTCGCAGCAGCAGTACCGGAACAGCGGCTCGGCCGACAACGTCGTGCTGGCCGTGGGCACCAACTTCCCGGACGCGCTGTCCGGCGCCCCGCTGGCCAAGAAGGTCGGCGGCCCGCTGCTGCTGACCCCGGGCAACGTGGTGGACGCGCAGGTCGTCGCCGAGATCCACCGGGTCCTCAAGCCCGGCGGCAAGGTCTACGTCCTGGGCGGCACCGGCGCCATCAGCCAGACCGTGGTCAACGGCCTGGGCCTGCCGGCCGGCCAGATCACCCGCATCGGCGGCGTGGACCGGTACGACACCTCGCTGAAGATCGCGGCGGCCATGGGCAACCCGGACCACGTGGTCCTGGCCACCGGCACCGGCTTCGCCGACGCGCTGTCCGCCGGCCCGCTGGCGGGCAACACGTTCGCCGACAACGGTGCGCCGGCGGCGATCCTGCTCACCGACGACAAGGTCATGAACCCGGCGGTGGCGAACTACGCGCACCACGCCAAGGCCGTGGCCGCGGTCGGCGCCCAGGCCGTCACCGCCGCGGCGAACGCCCACATCCCGAACGTCACGGGCTTCGCCGGCTACGACCGTTTCGACACCGCCGCCCGCGTGGCCGCCACCTTCCACGGCGAGCACATCGCGGGTGTGGCCACCGGCCTGAACTTCGCCGACGCCCTCACCGGCGCCGCGCAGCTCGCCGAGGCCGACGGCCCGCTGGTCCTGACCAACGTCACCAACCTGCCCTCCTTCTCGGCCAACGCCCTGCACGGCATCGGCGCCTCGCTGGGCGGCGCGGGCCTGATCGAGATCTTCGGCGGCCCGGTGGCCATCAACCAGGCCACCGAGTACGCGATCGCGGGCGCGGCCGGCGCCATCGCCGAGGGCTGATACCGCGACTGACACGGCCTGAGTCCGCGCCCCGCCTGCCCGGCGGGGCGCGGACTTTTTGGCGCCCCTGACGATGTGCCGGCATGAACCATGACCGGACTGAGCAACTACCGGGTGGACGAGTCGCCCCGCCACCTGTCTCAAACCTCTGCCGAAGGAGCCGCGCATGGAACCGGACGCCACCGCCCGGGAAGCCTGTCCGAGGCACCGTCTGGACCCCCTGGGCGGCAGCCCGCACGCGCAGAACGCGCGCTGGCTGACCGAGGGCCCGACGCTGCGCGTGCTGATGCCCGGGGACGTCCCCGGCGCGATGGTCCTCGGGCACGCCGCGCTGAAGCAGTTCCTGGCCTCCCCCGACGTCTCGAAGGACCCGGCGAACTTCGCCGAGTACCAGCAGGGCCGCGTGCCCGAGGGGTGGCCGCTGTCCGGGTTCACGCTGCCGCGCAGCATGCTGACCGCCGACGGCGCCGAGCACCGGCGGCTGCGGTCGGTCATCGGGAACACGTTCACGCGCAGCCGTATCAAAGCCCTGCGTCCGGTGGTCGAGGCGCTGGTCGAGCGGCTGCTGGAGGAGTTGGCGCAGGCCGCGCAGGCGTCCCCGGACGGGGTGGTCGACCTGCGGGCGCGGTTCGCGATGCCCTTGCCGCTGGAGGTGATCTGCGAGCTGCTGGGCATCCCGGCGGCGGCCCGCGCCAGGCTGCACGAGATCGCCTCGCTGCTCATCAACACCGACGTCGAACCCGCCCTGGTGATCGCCGCGAGCCAGGAGATGATCGCGATCCTGTCCGCGATCGTGGCCGAGCGCACGCGGCAGCCGCGGCAGGACCTGCTCAGCGAGATGATCGCGCGCACCGACGACCCGGCGCTGCTGAGCGTGGAGGAGCTGACCGCGACCCTGCGGAGCCTGTTCATCGCCGGCCACGAGACGACCATGGGACTGGTGATGAACGCGGTGCGGGCGCTGTGCGCGCACCGGGAGGCGCTGGAAGCGGTCCGGCAGGGCAAGGCGAGCTGGCCGGCGGTGGTCGAGGAGACGCTGCGCTGGGACGACCCGGTGAGCTACTTCCCGATGCGGTACCCGACCAAGGACATGGACATCGCAGGGCACTGCGTCGAGGCGGGCACGGCGGTCCTGGCGGGCTACTCGGCGGCCGGACGGGACCCTGCGGCCTACGGGCCGGACGCGGACCGGTTCGACGTGACGCGCGAGGAGCCGGTGGAGCTGCTGGCGTTCGGATACGGGCCGCACTACTGCCCGGGCGCGCCCTTGGCACGGCTGGAGGCGGAGATCGCGCTGGCGCGGCTGTTCGAGCGGTTCCCGGAGCTGGACGTGGCGGTGAGCGAGGCGGAGCTGGAGTATTCGCACACGTTCGTGGGGAACGTCGTGGTCGCGCTGCCGGTGCGGCTGGGGGTTGATCGGGGGTGAGGGGCGAGTGGCTCAGGGCTCTGGCACCGGCGGCACGGACCAGTCCCGGATCGGGCGGCAAGGCGGCGAGATCCTCGGCAGCACGCACGGCCTCCTCGGCCCGGTCGAGCACGGTCCGTGCGCGCCGGCACCCACACCGGTTGCCTACCCCATCGCCACCTTATGCGGATCAGAACGCTGAGGCGGCGCCATCCTGCAAGCCGGCCGGTCAGGTCATCAGACGGACCGGGCTGCCCGCCTGGAAGGCGGCGATGTCGGCGACGGCGTCCTGGTAGAACGTCTGGTAGAGCTCGCGGGACACGTACCCGATGTGCGGAGTGAGCAGCGCGTTCGGCAGCGTCCTGAGCGGATGGTCGGCGGGGAGCGGCTCGGTGTCGTAGACGTCGATCGCGGCCCCGCCGATCCGGTTGCCGCGCAGCGCCTCGATGAGCGCGGCCTCGTCGACGATCGGCCCGCGCGAGGTGTTGACCAGGATCGCCGAGTCCTTCATCGCGGCCAGCTCGGCGGCCCCGACCAGCCCGCTCGAGCGCCCGCTGAGCACGAGGTGGACGCTGAGCACGTCGCTGCCAGCGAACAGCTCCTCCTTCGTCACCGCCCGCACCCCGTGCCCGGCCGCCTTCTCGGCGGTGAGGTTCTGGCTCCACGCGATCGTCTCCATGCCGAACGCCTGCCCGACGCGCGCCACCGCGGACCCGATGTTCCCCAGCCCCAGCAGACCAAGGGTCTTGCCGCGCAGCCCGGAACCCAGCCCCACCTGCCAGCCGCCGACGCGCATCGAGGCCGCCTCCTGCGGCAGGTTCCGCACCGCGGCCAGGATCAGGGCCCACGTGAGCTCGATGGTCGGCGCCGGGGAGTACCCGGTCCCGCAGACCGTGACACCCAGCCGCCGGGCCGCGTCCAGGTCGATGGCGGCGTTGCGCGGACCGGTGCTGACCAGCAGACGCAGATCGCCCAGCCGCTCCAGCACGTCGGCCCGGAAGCGGGTGCGCTCGCGCATCGCGACGATCACGTCGAAGCCCGCCAGGGCGCGGACGGCGGCGTCGGAGTCGGCGAAGGGGGTGGTGAACACGGTGGTCTCGGCGTGCAGGGACGGCCAGTCGGCCAGGGTCAGGGCGACGTTCTGGTAGTCGTCGAGGATGGCGATCTTGGTGGAGGTGGGCACGGGGGAAAGCCTCTCACCTTCCTGTGCCGTCCATCCCTCAGCCCGGCGGAATCAACTTGACGTAAGCCTCTAATTGTTCGACCATCTAATCATGAGTGAGTCGAACCAACTGTCCGGGCTGCCCGCCGAGCGGGTGGTCGACGCTGTGCAGGTGCTGGTGCGCCTGCGGCGGTCGCTGGAGCGGGTGGACACCGGCTTGAGCCTGCCGCAGTACCAGCTGCTGTCGATGGTGCGGGGCGGCGGGGAACGGTCGGCGCGGCTGGCCGACAAGCTCGCGGTGCGCAAGCCGACGCTGACGGCCGCCGCCGATGCGCTGGTGGCCGCCGGGCTGCTGGAGCGGGAAGCCGACCCCGGGGACCGGCGGGTGGTCCGGGTGCGGATTACCGAGGCCGGTTTGGCCGCTGTACGCAATGCCGAGGAGCAGTTGGCCGCCGCGTTGGCGCCGCTGTTCGGCGACGCGGCCTCGCACCTGGAGGGCGGCGCGGAGGCGCTGCTGGACTGCTTCGACGCGCTGGGCGGGGCCCTGGACCGGCGGTTCGCCGAGCATCGGGCCCGGCATCTGGCGGCGCAGGCCGAATAAGAACGACGACTAGGGGTGGATGTGACGAACGCCGAGCGCCGCGACGCGCGAGGGAGCAGGGCCGGTGATGACGCCGGTCGCACCACGAACGACATCAAGCACATGAGTAGCACAGGCAACACGAGCAACACGGGCAACACGAGTAGGACGAGCAACACGGAAATCGGAAAGCCCGGCCAGCAGGCCAAGGCACCCCAGACCCCCAATGCCCCCCAGACCCCCAAGACTCCCAAAGCCGACAACCCCTCCAGCTCCTGGATGCGCCGCCTGTTCGCGGTCAGCTGGGTCTACCGCCGCAGCGTCCTGGTCGCCTTCGGCGGCTCGCTGCTGGCGATGCTCGCCAACGCCGCCATGCCGCTGATCCAGCGGCACATCATCGACGACGTCGTCATCAGCCGCACCTCGCCGCTGGCCCCGTGGGCCGCCTTGGCGCTGGTGCTGGCGGTGCTCAACTTCGCCGGGACGCGGCTGCGCCGGTATGTCGGCGGCAAGCTGTCGCTGGACGTGCAGTACGACCTGCGGAACCGGATCTTCGGTGCGCTGTCCCGGCTGGACGGCGCGCGGCAGGACGAGTTGGCGACCGGGCAGCTGATCTCTCGGGCCACCTCCGATGTCACGATGGTGCAGGGGCTGCTCGGCATGCTGCCGATGCTGACCGGGAACTTCCTGCTCTTCTTCGTCGCCCTCGGGGTGATGGCGTTCCTGTCGCCGCTGCTGACGCTGGTCGCGCTGGCGACCGGTCCGCTGCTGTGGCTGGTGGCGGTGGCCGCGCGCAAGCGGCTGTACCCGGCCACGTGGGAGGCGCAGCAGCAGGCTTCGGCGCTGGCCGGCGTGGTGGACGCCGCGGTCGGCGGGGTGCGGGTGGTGAAGGGCTTCGGGCAGGAGGAGCAGGAGCTCGGGAAGCTGGAGGCGGCCGGGGAGCGGTTGTTCGCCTCGCGGCTGCGCGCGGTGCGCTTCTCCGCCCGGTACAACCCGGCGATCATGGCGATCCCGGCGCTGGGGCAGGTCGGGGTGCTGTTCCTCGGCGGGTGGCTGGCGCTGCGCGGGACCATCACGCTGGGCACATTCCTGGCGTTCTCGACCTACCTGGCGCAGATGCTCGGGCCGGTGCGGATGCTGTCCTCGCTGGTGACGATCGGGCAGCAGGCGCGGGCCAGTGTGGAGCGGATCTTCGAGATCATCGACTCCCAGCCGAAGGTCACCGAGAAGCCGGACGCGGCCGAGCTGCCGCGGCAGGCCTCCGGGGTGGAGTTCGACGGCGCGGTGTTCGGCTACGTCGCCTCCCGGCCGGTGCTGCGCGGGCTGGACCTGGCGGTGCGCCCCGGGGAGACGGTGGCGCTGGTGGGGACCTCCGGGTCCGGCAAGTCCACGGTGTCGATGCTGCTCCCCCGCTTCTACGACGTGCAGGGCGGCGCGGTGCGGGTCGGGGGCGCGGACGTGCGCGACGTCACCCTGGAGTCGCTGCGCGAGGCGATCGGCCTGGTGATGGAGGACAGCTTCCTGTTCTCCGACTCGGTCCGCGCCAACATCGCCTACGGCCGCCCCGACGCCTCCGACGAGCAGGTGCGGGCCGCGGCGCGGATGGCCGAGGCCGACGAGTTCGTCGAGCAGCTGCCCGCGGGCTACGACACGGTGGTCGGCGAGCAGGGCCTGACCCTGTCCGGCGGCCAGCGCCAGCGCATAGCCCTGGCCCGGGCGCTGATCACCGACCCCCGGGTGCTGATCCTGGACGACGCCACCTCCGCGGTGGACGCCCGCGTGGAGGCGGAGATCCACGACACGCTGCGCCGGGTCATGGCCGGGCGCACGACTCTGCTGATCGCGCACCGCCGCTCCACCCTGGCGCTGGCCGACCGGATCGCGGTGCTGGACCGCGGCCGGGTCGTCGACATCGGCACGCACGAGGAGCTCACCGAGCGCTGCCCGCTGTACCGGCTGCTGCTGTCCGGGCCGGGCGACGACGCCGAGGGCATCGACGCCGGGGATCTGACGAGGGCGGCGGCCACGGGCAACGCAGGCAACGGCGCGCGGCCACTGGTCGCCGCGTCGGTCACCGTGGTGGCTGACGGCACCACGGTCCAGATCGACGGCACCGAGGCCCAGGTCGACGGCATCACCCCGAGCCTGTGGCCGGAGGTCGAGGACGACGGCGACGACCTCGCCGAGGCCAAGGGCTCCGGCACCCGGGCGCTGCCCGGCATGGGCGGAGGAGGCGGGGGCCGCGGCGTCGGGGGCGGCGGCGGAGGTGGCTTCGGCGGGTTCCTGGCCTCGATGCCCCCGACCCCCGAGCTGCTGGCCAAGGTGGCGAAGCTGCCCCCGGCCACGGACGTCCCCAACGTCTCCCAGGGCGAGGCCCGCGCCGCCGACCCCGGCTTCGCCCTGCGCAAGCTGCTGCGTCCCTTCCGGCTCGCGCTGCTGCTCGGCCTGCTGCTGGTCGCCGCCGACGCCGCGGCCGGCCTGGCGCTGCCGGCGCTGATCCGCGGCGGCGTGGACCGGGGCATCCTGGCCCACTCGCTGTCGGCGATCGTCGGGGTCTCGGTGGCCGCGCTGGTGGTGGTGGCCGTCGACACCGTGGTCAACGTCTGCCAGGCCCGGGTCACCGGCCGCACCGGCGAGCGCCTGCTGTACGCGCTGCGGGTGAAGGTGTTCGCGCAGTTGCAGCGCCTGGGACTGGACTACTACGAGCGCGAGCTGTCCGGGCGGATCATGACCCGGATGACCACCGACGTGGACGCGCTGTCCACGTTCCTGCAGACCGGTCTTCAGCAGGCGGTCGTCAGCGTCCTGTCGTTCGTCGGGATCGTGGTGGCACTGGTGGTGATCAACTGGCAGATGGCACTGATCGCGCTGAGCGTCCTGCCGCCGCTGCTGATCGCGACCGCGGTGTTCCGTTCCAAGTCCAGCAAGGCCTACACCGAGGCGCGGGAGAAGGTCTCGGCGGTCAACGCCGACCTGCAGGAGAACGTCGCCGGTATGCGGGTGACGCAGGCGTTCCGGCGGGAGGGCACGAACGCGGCCCGGTTCGCCGGGCTGTCCGACGAGTTCCGCGTCTCGCGGCTGCGCGCGCAGAAGTACATCGCCACGTACTTCCCGTTCGTGCAGTTCCTCGCCGACATCGCCGGGCTGCTGGTGCTGGCCGCCGGCGCCTCCCGGGTGCACTCCGGCGAGCTGACCGCCGGCGCGCTGATCGCCTACCTGCTCTACATCGACATGGTGTTCTCGCCGGTGCAGCAGCTCTCGCAGGTGTTCGACGGCTACCAGCAGGCCGCGGTCGGGCTGCGCCGGATCGGCGACCTGCTGCGCACCGTGCCGTCCACGCCGGAGCCGGCGCGGCCGGTGCCGGTCCCGACGGCGCTGGAGGAGATCGTGTTCGACGACGTCACCTTCGCCTACGGCCCGGACACCAGGCCGGCGCTGGAGGGCGTGAGCGTGCGCATCCCGGCCGGGCAGACAGTGGCGCTGGTCGGGCAGACCGGCGCGGGCAAGTCCACCTTCGTGAAGATGGTCGCCCGCTACTACGACCCGACCGGCGGGGAGATCCTGGCCGGCGGCCGCGACCTGCGGGAGTTCGAGCTGACCGACTGGCGACACCGGCTCGGCGTGGTCCCGCAGGAGGCGTACCTGTTCGACGGGACCGTCGCCGAGGCCATCGCCTACGCCCGGCCGGACGCCGCGCCGCGGGAGATCGAGGCGGCGGCCCGCGCGGTCGGCGCCGAGGAGATGATCGCGGGGCTGCCCGAGGGGTTCCACTCCCGGGTGGCCGAGCGCGGCCGGAACCTGTCGGCCGGGCAGCGGCAGCTGCTCGCGCTGGCCCGCGCCGAGCTGGCCGACCCCGACGTGCTGATCCTGGACGAGGCGACCTCCGCCCTGGACCTGGCCACCGAGGCCGCGGTCACCCGCGCCGAGCTGGCCCGCTCCACCGACCACGGCGCGGTCGGGCGCACCCGCACCACCCTGGTGGTCGCGCACCGGCTGACCACGGCGGCGCGCGCCGACCGGATCCTGGTGATGGACGGCGGGCGGATCGTGGAGGACGGCACGCACGCGGAGCTGGTCGACGCCGGCGGGACGTACGCGGGACTGTGGGAGGCGTTCGCCGCCGGGCACGAGGACGGCGAGCGGACTGCGGAGTCTGCCCAGACTGCGGAGACTGCGGGAGCCGCTATATAGCGGGCCCTATATAGGACTCGCTATATAAGAGCTCCCATATAAAGAGTCGGCCCGGCGGATCTGATCCGCCGGGCCGACTCGTGTGTGAACTCTCAGACGGTCTCAGGCAGCTGCCAGTCGATCGGCTCCTGCCCGAAGCCGACCAGGGCCTCGTTCACCGCCGAGAACGGCTTGGAGCCGAAGAACAGCTTCGCCGACAGCGGCGAGGGGTGCGCGCCCTGGACGATCGCGTGCCGCGAGGCGTCGATCAGCTTGGCCTTCTTCTTGGCGTGCGCACCCCAGAGCACGAACACCACCGGCTTCTCGCGCGCCGAGACGTCCTTGATGACGGCGTCGGTGAACTTCTCCCAGCCGCGGTCCTTGTGCGAGGCCGGCTCGTGCGCGCGCACCGTGAGCACCGTGTTGAGCAACAGCACGCCCTGGTCGGCCCAGGCCTTCAGGTAGCCGTGCTTGACCGGCGCGACGCCCAGGTCCGTCTCCAGCTCCTTGTACATGTTCCGCAGCGACGGCGGGATGCGCACGCCCGGGCGCACCGAGAAGCACATGCCGTGGGCCTGGCCGTCGTCGTGGTACGGGTCCTGCCCGATCAGCACCACCTTGACGTCCTGGTACGGCGTCGCCTCCAACGCCGCGAACACCTCGTCCTCAGGCGGGAACACCTGGTGCTCGGCACGCTCGGTCTTAAGGAAAGCCTCCAGGTCGGCGAAGTACGGCTGCTCGGTCTCGGCAGCCAGCACCGGCGCCCAGGAGGCGGGGATGAGTTCACGCATGAGAGGAACCTATCCGGCCGCTGTGACAGCGCTGAGCAAGTTATCGATACTGCGACGCGTAGCGTCTCCATAACGGGCGGTGGTGGGAGACGGGAGGGGCCGAAAAACTTCCCAGAAAAAACTTTGGGCGCCATGTATCAGGGGGCGTTTGGGGTGCTCTTGTAAGTGAGCGGGTCGGGGGGCCCGCGGGCGTGGTCCAGTCGGTGTGTGTCTCTAGGGGGGACGCGCCGCCGGCCAGGCCGGGTGGAAAGGGTGGTGTGCCGTGACGCCGGGGGGTGGGTGCGGCACACCACCGCCACCGAGGTAAGAGGGGGGCTCCGCTGGGGGGCGGGGTTGCAACACTTGGGGGGAACAACACGGGGACCACGGGGAACCGGGGGAACTGGGGGGAAAGCACGGGGGAACGGCAGGACCAGCGGCAACGGTCTGTGGGGGAACGCGGCCGCTTGGGGGGACCGGAGGCGGGACTGGGACGGGGGTCCAGTTCCGCCTGCGGCTATTGGCAGGGCAGCATAAGTGCTGACTAGGTTGTTCACAGGGAGGGAACCATGACGGACCACGCGGCCTGGCTGGCCCGGATTCTGGAGACACACCCGGACGTCGTCCACGTCGACGGCGCCACCGAGACGCTGATCAAGCGTGACGAGCTGCTGGTGCTCGACACGCACGCGGACGCGGTGCACGACAAGGCGCGTCGGTGGGTCGACTCCCGGGAGGACTCGGCGGCGCCGGGGGTGACCCGGCTGCGGCTGGTGGCCGGGACGGACGCCGCCGACCTGACGCACACGCTGCGGGGCGGGGCCAAGGCGCACCGGCGCTGGAGTGTGACGCCGAACCACGTGCTCAGCGGGGCTCCGACCTGGACCGGCGGTCCCTATGGCCACCCGACCCCGCAGGCGGAGATGACCCAGCCGGTCGCCGGCGACGGCGGCGCCCAGCAGGTCACGATCGGGATCCTGGACACCGGCATCGACCAGCACCCCTGGTTCGAGGACAAGCCCTGGTACCTGGCCTGTACCGAGGACCAGCACGAGGCCCTGAACCCGGCCGTCGACGCGGACCTGGAGTCCGAGTCCGGGCACGGCACGTTCATCGCCGGGCTGATCATGCAGGAGGCGCCGGGCGCCTACCTGCGGTTCGAGCGGGTCCTGAGCCCGGCCGGCGTCACCGACGAGGTGGAGCTGCTCAACGGCCTGGACCGGATCGAGCAGCGGGTACGGGCCGGGGGCGGCAACCTGGACATCCTGAACCTGTCGCTGGGCTGCTACACCTTCGACGACCGGCCCTCCCCAGTGGTCACCAAGGCGATCGCCCAGGTGGCCCGCCGCACGCTGGTGGTGGCCGCGGCCGGCAACTTCGACTCCGACCGCCCCTACTGGCCCGCCGCCCTCAAGGACGTCGTCGCCGTCGCGGCTCTGGCCGACGGCGCCGACGGCGAGCCCGAGCGGGCGTCGTTCTCGAACTACGGCTGGTGGGTGGACGCGGCCGCGCCGGGAGTGAGGATCAAGAGCACGTTCCTGACGCACGGCCAGGAGGACGGCAAGGAGTTCCACGGCTACGCGAAGTGGAGCGGCACCAGCTTCGCCGCCCCTGTGGTGGCCGGTAGGATCGCCGCTTTGATGTCCGCCAAGGCTCTGCCGGTGCGCTACGCCGCCATGGAACTGCTCGACCCCGCGGGCGTCCGCATCCCCGACCTCGGGGTGGTCGTGCCGGCGGTCTTCGTTTGACGGATCCACGCTGGACACGTACCCCACATCAGTAAGAAGGCTCATATGGACCGCTCCCCCGCGTTGCTGGTCAAGGCCGCCGCCGCCGGCGACGCCTCGGCCTGGCAGCAGATCGTCGACGACTACAGCAGGCTGGTGTGGTCGGTGGCCCGGGGGTTCCGGCTCTCGCTGGCCGACGCCGCCGACGTCACCCAGAGCACCTGGCTGCGGCTGGTGGAGAACCTGGACCGGATCCAGAATCCGGACCAGCTCGCGGGGTGGCTGGCCACGACGACACGCAGGGAGGCGCTGCGCCTGATCCGCAGGACGCAGCGCGAGGTCCCCGATTCGGAGGAGGCCGAGGCGAACGTCTCCTTCTTCGGGGACTCCGAGGACGACGGCGATCCGGAGGCAGCTCTGGTCGCCCAGCAGGACAGCAGCGATCTGTGGCAGGCCTTCGCCACGCTCTCCGAGCGCTGCCGGAACCTGCTGCGGGTCGTCGCGGTGACGCCGCTGGAGAGCTACGCGGCCGTCGCCGAGGCGCTGGGCATGCGGGTGGGGTCGATCGGGCCGACCCGCTCGCGATGCCTGCAGCACCTCAAACGGGCCTTGAAGGCACTGAGCACAGTGCCGGAGACCACCCGGCCATGACAAGCACCACCGCACCGCCGTCCGAACCATCAGTACACGGGCACACCATATGAAGGACCTGATCCAGGGGGAACGATGCCGAAGTTGACGAACGGGGCCTCAGCGGAGGACATCGGACTCCTGTCCGCCCTCGGTGAGATGTTCGACGAGATCGACCCGGTGCCGCAGGACGTGGTGCGGGCCGGCTACGCGGCCTTCACCTGGCGGACCATCGACGCCGAGCTGGCCGAACTCGCCGAGGACTCGCTGCTGGTCGGGGCCGGATCGACCCGCGGCACCGACACCAGGCTGCTGACCTTCGAGGCGCCCAGCGTCTCGGTGGTCGTGGAGGTGACCGAGATCGGGGAGCGCCGAAAGCTCGTCGGCCAGCTGATCCCGGCCTGTTCGGACACGCTGCGGATCGAGCACCCAGCCGGGACGACCACCGTCGCGGTGGACGGTCAGGGCCTGTTCAGCGCCGACTCGCTGCCGGCGGGACCTGCGCGCGTGGCGCTGACTGTCCCCGGCGGGGGCGCCGTGGTCACCAGCTGGGTGACCGTCTAGACCCGGTCGGCGACCGCGCTTCCCCCGCGGCCGCCGCCGACTCGTCATTGCCGCCGCGCGTCACCGCACGGCGGCAATGAGTCATGTGCGGTGGAAGAAATCACCGCATCTTTGAGACAGTGTCCGCATGCCATCTACTGCCACGGACCGGCTCCCGCGTGCCATGAGCGCTCTCGATCAGGTACTGGCCCAGCCCTCCGCGGGCCGGGCGGCGGCCGAGGCTGTGCTGGGCGAGGGGGACGACGACGAGGCAGCGGTCATAGCCCTGCGCGCGATCGGCTTGTCCTGGAAGGAGAACGGCGACCTGGCTCGCGCCGCCAGGGCCCTGCGCCGAAGCGTGGCGCTCGCGGAGCGCACCGGCCTTTCCTACCGGGCCGCCGAAGCCCGGATGTCGCTGGTGGTGATCCTCGCCGACCGCGGCAACACCGACAGCGCGCTGGCCGAGGCGGCCCTCGCGGACAGCGTCCTGACCGGTCTGGACCGGGCCCGGCTGCGCGTGAACCTCGGCCTGGTCCTGGGCCGGATCGGCCGCACCGCCGAGGCGCTGGACGCCCTGGACGCCAGCCAGCCGGTCCTGGCCGCCTACGGCGACGCCCGGTGGGAGGCGATCGCCTTGAACCTGCGAGGGATCATCCACGTTTATCGGGGCGCCGGACAAACGGCACAGTCGGATCTGCTGCGCGCCGCGCACCTGACCGAGGACGGCGGTTACCGCCTGCTGAACGCGATCGTCCTGGGCAATCTGGGATTCGCCGCACACCGCGCCGGCGACCTGCCGTCCGCGCTGTACTGGATCGACGCCGCGACCCAGGGCTTCGCCGAGCACGACAAGCCGATCGTCACGGTGCTCATAGACCGCGCCGAGACGCTGCTGCGCGCCGGGCTCAGCACCGAGGCCCACACGACACTCCGGCAGGCGATCGCCGAACACGAACGCACCGGCTTCCGCTACGACCGCGCCGAGCATCACCTGATGTGGGCCCGCGCAGCCCTGGCCGACGGCGAACCGGCCGTGGCCGAGGACGCCGCGCGCACCGCCCGCGGCATGTTCGGCCGCCAGCGCCGCACGGCGTGGGCCGACCTGGCCCGGCATGTCGAGGCCTCGGCCCGGTTCGCAGCCGGCGAGCGCAGTCCGGCGTTGCTGAAGACGGCCGTCGACCTGGCGGACCGGATGGCCGCCGCCAAATGGCCGGTCACCCCGCTGGAGGCCCGGCTGCTGGCCGGCCGTATCGCTTTGGCGCTGAACCGCAATGATCAGGCCTCGGCATTGTTCGCGCAGGTGGCCCGCCACCGGAACCGGCGGGAGGCCGAGGTCAGGATCCTGGCCTGGCACGCGCACGCGCTGCACGCGCTCGCCAATGGCCGTGCCTCGGCCGCGGAGCGGGCCCTCCAAGCCGGTCTGCGCGTGCACGCCGAGAACAACGCCGTCCTGGGCGCCACCGACCTGCGCGCACACGCGGCAGCCCGCGGCGAAGAACTGGCCAAGCTCGGCCTGCGCCTGGCGCTGGAGCGCGGCGACGCGCGGGCGGTCCTGCGCTGGGCCGAGACCTGGCGCGCGGCCTCGCTGCGGCGTCGGCCAGTCCGGCCGCCGGACGATGAGCAGCTGGCCGCCGACCTGGCCGAGCTGCGGAGGGTGGTGGCCGACCTGGCGGCGGTGGAGGCGCCGACGACGCTGGAGTCCTCGCGCTCTGAGGTGTCGCGGCTGAACGCCGAGCGGTTGCGCCTGGAGGCGGCGATCCGGGACCGGTCGCGGTACGCACGCGGGACCTACGCGCCCGAGCCGCCCTTCTCCCCCGCCGCGCTGGCCGAGGTTCTGGGGGCGCGGGTGCTGGTGGAGTTCGTGCGGCTGGACGACGATCTGCACGCGGTGACGGTGCGGGACGGGGTGGTGCGGCGGCATCGGCTGGGCTCGTACGCGGCGGTGCTGAAGCAGCTGGACGTCGTGCGGTTCACGATGAACCGGATGTCGCGGCGGTTCGGGTCCGCGACGATGCAAGCCGCCGCGGTGCAGGCCTACGACCACAGCCGGCAGGTGCTGGACGGGTTGTTGTTCGGGCCGGTGCGGCGGGCCTTGGACGGCATAGCCGGGGTGGCCGGAGTGGCCGGGGACGCCGAGCCCAAGGCAGCCGGGGCCCCGGACCGCCCGCTGATCGTGGTCCCGACCGGATCCCTGCACGCCCTGCCGTGGACCGCGCTGCCGACCTGTGCCGGTCGCGCGGTGAGCGTGACGCCCTCGGCGCGGCTGTGGCTGGCGGCGGCCAATGCCGTCGAGGCGGCCGCGGTCGCGGTCTCGGCCGGCCCGGCGACCGGCGACAACTCGGCAGCCCTCGGCGGTTCGGCGACCGTCGACGGCTCAGCGGCTTCCGCCAGCCCGGCGACCGGCGACAACTCGGCAGCCCTCGCCAGCGCCGCGACCGGCCTCGGCACCGTGCTCATGGCCGGCCCGGGCCTGGCCCACGCCGAGCCGGAGATCGCCGCGCTGGCCGCGCGCTACCCGGACGCCGTCGTGCTCTCCGGCGATCAGGCCACCGCCGCGAACGCCGCGCGCGCCCTGGACGGCGCCGCGTTGGCGCACGTGGCCACGCACGGCCGGTTCCGGGCCGATCATCCGCTCTTCTCCAGCCTGGATGCCTTCGACGGTCCGTTGTACGTCTACGACCTGGAGCGCCTCGGCTCGACCCCGCAGACGCTGGTGCTCTCGGCGTGCGAGTCGGCGCTGTCCGGTGTGCGGCCGGGAGATGAGCTGATGGGGCTGGCCTCGGCGGTCTTCGCGCTCGGTACCCGCACCCTGATCGCCAGCGTCACGCCGGTCGACGACTCCGACACCCGCACCCTGATGCTCGCGCTGCACGCCGCGCTGGCGGCCGGCCGGCCGGCCGCGGCGGCGCTGGCCGAGGCCTCGGCCCAGACCGGGATCGGCGGGTTCGTGTGCTTCGGGTTCGGGGGCTGAGCGGGCCGGGGCTTGCGCGCAAAAAGCGCGGGTGTCCACCGGCCTTCGCCGGTGGACACCCGCGCCCCAAGACTGCGGAAGTCAAGACTACGGAAGTCAAGACTACGGAAAGTGCCTAGTCGATCCGCACGCTGCCGCCCGCGCAGCGGAAGTGCACCGCCAGCACGCCGGGCTCCTCGGCGTCGATCCAGTCGACCGTCACCTCTTCCAGCGGGTCGTGGTCCGGCGAGCCGCCGATCCAGGACAGCACCTGGGTGCGGTCGCCGCTGATCTCCAGGCGTTCGAAGGCCGGGATGCCGTTCTCGGCGCCGGCGCCGGGGCGCTGGTCGGCGGAGATCTCCCAGGCCAGGAAGTAGGGCAGCTGCGGGTCGGCCATCAGGTCGAGGACGCCGAGCTGCTTCCAGCGCAGGTCGAAGCCGTCGGGGCGGACCCGGTGGCCCTCGGCGGCCGGACGGCCCAGGCGCTGCTCCCAGGGGGTGATGTCGTCGACGCCGACGACCCAGCCGAGCCAGCCGCCGCCCTCCTCGGCGCGGGCCTTGACGGCCTTGCCGAACGGGGCGGAGTCGGTGGCCGGGTGGTCCAGCGGGGCCACGACCTCCACATACGAGCCGCCGGCCAGGGGCAGCACGAAGTTGCGGGTGCCGAAGCGCGGGTGGACGCCGCCGTCGCGGAAGGTCGCGCCGAGCAGCGTGCCGAGCCGGTTCACCGTGGAGCCGAGCTCGGAGTTGGACACAGCATAGGAAACGTGATCGAGACGCACGGTTCATACTCTGCCCTGCGGATGCCTGGATAACCCAATCGGGGCCGTCCGGGTGCCCCTTACCGTTGATCCCGATACGCCCCGCGCATGGGTCGTCACCTGCGGCGACGGTAGACGATCAGATGATCGTCACTTCCGCTTCCACACCGCCTCGCGCTTCTCGGCGAACGCCTTCGGCCCCTCCTTGGCGTCCTCGGTGGCGAACACCGGCCAGCCGATCTCCAGCTCCCGGGCCAGGCCCTCGGCCTCGCTCATCCCGGAGGTCTCCTTCACCGACCGCTTCACCGCCTCCACGGACAGCGGCGCGGCGGCGTTGATCAGCGCGGCGATCTCCAGGGCCTTGTCCAGGGCTTTGCCATCGTCCACGAGGTGCCCGACCAGGCCGATCCCCTGCGCCTCGGCGGCGGTGTAAGGGCGGCCGGTGAGCAGCATCTCCATGGCGTGGCTGTAGGGGATCTGCCGGGGCAGGCGCACTGTGGAGCCGGCCACCGGGAACAGGCCGCGCCGCACCTCGAACAGCCCGAAGGTGGCCGAGGCCGCCGCGACCCGGATGTCGCAGGCCTGGATCAGCTCGGTCCCGCCGGCCACCGCGTAGCCCTCGACCGCGGCGATCAGCGGCTTGCGCGGGCTGTAGTGCCGCAGCAGCGCCTTCCAGTGCAGGTCGGGATCAGCCTTCAGGCGTTCGGCGTACTGCGAGCCGGCGGCCATGTTCATGGCCTTGAGGTCCATGCCGGCGCAGAACGCTCCCCCGGCGCCGGTCAGCACGATCGAGCGGACGTCGTCGTCGGCGTCCGCCTCCACCCACGCGTCGGCCATCCCGACCAGCATCGGCAGCGACAGCGCGTTCTTGGCCTCGGGCCGGTTCATGGTGACGACCAGGGTGTGGCCGTCGCGTTCGACAGTGCAGTGCTCGGTGCCGCCCATCAGTGTCCCCTCTGCTGCGGAGCATGAAAACGAGAACACGTTCTACCAAGCGGCGCCAGATGGCAAGAGGCGGGCTATCTCCCGAGCTCGCGCACCACGACACCGACGACGCGCTCGCCCGGGCAGCAGCCCCAGCGGCGGGAGTCCTCGCTGGCCGGGTTGTCGCCGAGCAGGTACAGGTGGTCCGGCGGCACGGAGCCGTCGGGGATCGGGTCGCCGGGCAGGGCGGTGACGCGCTTGACGAACCAGGGGCTGTCCCCCGGCATGCCGCCGGCCCGGTCCGCGACCTTCCAGCCGGTGACCAGGTCGGGGCGCAGCACGACGACCGCCTGGCCGCGCTCGACGCCGTCCAGCCCGCAGCGGCGGACCAGCAGCCGGTCGCCAGGCCGATAGGTCGGAGCCATGCTGGTGCCCTCGACGGTCACCACCACGTGGCGCCGCGCCTTGGCCAGCGCGGCGATGGCCAGCGCCGCCAAGGCGGCCGCCGCGACCAGCCCCGTCACCACGGCCACAGCCATCAGCGCGCGCTCCCCGCGCCCGCCGGCTCCTGGTAGCCGGCGGACTGCAGGGTGAACAGCGCGTGGTAGCGGCCGCCGAGGGCCATCAGCTCCTCGTGGCTGCCCTGTTCGGCGATGACGCCGTCCTCGAGCACGACGATCACGTCGGCCTCGCGCACCGCGCCCAGGCGGTGCGACACCAGCAGCGTGGTGCGCCCGGCGCGGTGCCGGCGCAGCCGGGTGTGGACGTCGTGTTCGGCCTCGGCGTCCAGGCCGGAGCTGGGCTCGTCGAGGATGAGCAGGTCGGCGTCCTCGCGCATCATGCCGCGGGCCAGCGCCACCCGCTGCCACTGCCCGCCGGACAGGGTGACGCCGGTGCGCGGGTTGTCCTTGTCGGCCATGTCGAAGAACCGGCGGCTCAGCAGCGTGTCATAGCCGAAGGGCAGCGCCCGCAGCGTGGTGTCGATGCCGGCCAGGGCCGCGGCCGACTCGATCCGGTCCGGCCGGCCGAGCGCGGGCAGGTCCCCCATGCCGATGTTCTCCGAGGCCGGCAGGTCGTAGGCCATGTAGTCCTGGAAGACGGTGCCGATGCGCGAGCGCAGCGCGGCCGGCTCCATGGCGCGCAGGTCGACGCCGTCCCAGCTGATCGCGCCCCGCTCGGGGTCGTAGAGCCGGCACAGCAGCTTGATCAGCGTGCTCTTGCCGGCGCCGTTGAGCCCGACCAGCGCGACCGTGGCGCCGCACGGGACGGACAGCGACAGGCCCTTGAGGATCCAGGGCTGCTCCGGGCCGTAGCGGAACCACAGGTCGTCGATCTCGATCGCGCCGCTCAGGGCCGGCACCGGGACCGGATCGGGACGCACCGGCAGGTCCGAGCCGCCGTCGCGCAACGCCTCGAAGTGCTTCAGCAGGCCGCGCGCCTCGGTCATCTCCGCGATCCGGCCGGCGACCGTGCCCAGACCGTTCTGCACCGCGACGACCGCGGTGAAGAACAGCATCACGGTCCCGGCCGAGAAGCGGCCGGAGGTGCCGCCGACCGCCCAGAACAGGCCCGCGCCGGTGATCGCGGCGGTGGCCGCCGCCAGCGTGGACTGGGTGGCCAGCGTCGCGCGGTCGACCTTCTCCTCCTCGCCGTGCACCACGCGGGTCTCCGTGCGCATCCGCCCGAGCAGGAAGTCGCCGAGGCCGAACAGCCGGACCTCCTTGATCGCGTTGAGATCGGTGAGCAGGCTCGCGTAGAAGATCTGCCGGCGCAGGTTCGGCGACACCGTCAGCTGCGTCCGCGCGCGGCGCCGGCCCAGCCGGTGCTGCGCCCACACCGCCGGCACCGCCGCGGCGAACGTCACCAGGGCCAGCACCGGCGCGATCGTGAGCAGCGCGAGCAGGAACCCGGCGGCCGAGATCACCGCCTGGACCGTTCCGAAGCCGGCGGCGACCAGCTGGCCCGGCGCGGTCTGCGTGGCCTGCTGGGCCAGCCGCACCTGGTCCAGGTGCTTCGGGGACTCGAACCGGCTCAGGCCCTCCAGGCGGTTCAGCCCGGCGAACAGCTCCTCGTGCATCCGCAGCGTCACCCGGCGCCGCAGGCCGGCGTCCAGGAAGCGGTTGACGTGCGGCGCCACCGCGGTGACCGCGACGGTGACCACCAGCACCGCCAGGTAGCCCGAGCGGTGCCCGGCCCCGGCGGGCCCGGCCGCCAGCGAGTCCAGCAGGCCGCGCAGCGCCCAGGCGGACACCACCGGACCGCAGCCCAGCAGCAGGGTCGCGACCGCCTGGCCCAGCGCGAAGCGGGCCGAGGACCGCCAGATCAGGGCGGTGACACCCACGGTCAGGCTTCCGCGGGCTGGGGCAGGCGGGCCGTGGTGAAGGCGACGTGCTCGACCCGGCCCTCGGGGTCCAGGACGTACATCGTCGGGAACGCCTCGACCGCGAAGGCGCGCGCCACCGGGCCGTCCATCTTCTCCACCACGGCCTCGACGCCGGGCAGATACCGCTCGTGGAAGGCCCGCGCGGCCCCGGGCGCGCCGTCCTGGACGACCGCCAGGACCCGGCCGGGTGCGAATGAGCGCGCGTATTCGGCGAATCTCGGCGCGTTCTCCACGCAGGGTTCGCAGGTCGTGGAGAAAAAGCCGACGAGATTGCGACCGCCGGACAACCCGGAGCGCTGGAATCGGCGTCCGCTCTCGGCGGTCACTGCGAATTCCGTCGGAGATTCACCGATTGCCAAAGTCGGCGGGGCCGTCGGAGCGCTTCCCGTTTCCGTCGCCATTGTCCGCATTCTGCGAACCAGGCCGAGAGTGACCAGCATATGGCCGGCGGAGAACAGGGTGAGCAGAATGACGGCGGCAATCAGGTAAGGCATCGTCCGATTCCTCCGAAGTCGTCGGCGAGGCGGATGGTGGGAGAGGTCCTCACAGCGAGAAAAGCTCCAGGAATTCGTCGAGGAGGACGACGGCGAGCGCCACCGCGGCCCCGGCGGCCCCGAAGACCGCGATCCCGGCGGCCGGCGGCAGCGCGGCCGATCCCAGCACGGCGCCGGCCACCGCCGCGGCGGCCAGGGCCGCGTCCCGCACGACGTGGCGCCGGGCCAGCGTCGCCGGGGAGGTCCCGAAGCACAGGCACGGCGCGCGCGTGCCGCGCCGGACGACCAGCGCGGTCGCGCCGGCGAACCCCGCCAGCAGCAGCGCGGCCAGCGCGAAGCCGGCCGGGGCCCAGGGGGTGAGCAGCAGGAAGGCCGCCGACCACTCCGCCGCGACGGCGGCCGCGGCGACCGCGCCGACGCTGCCGACCGGGACCAGGCCGAGGTCGCCGACCCAGCCGGCGAAGGTCCGCCGGGCCGCGCCGGACCGGCTCTTGGAGCCCGCGGCGACGAGGAAGAGGACGACGAAGGCGGCCCGCAGGCCGAGCGCGAGAGACTGCTGCCACTGCATGCCAGGAATGCCCACCGTGAAAGAAGGAGAATGCGAGTCCGCGCGAAGAGGGAAGAAACCCGAAAGGGACGCCGGACTACACTGCCGGCATAACCCGGCGCCCCGTGTTACCGCCTGCTGCAGGTCAGCAGCTGCCGACCTGGTGGCAGAACTCCTGGCCGGTGCAGTTGTTCGTGCAGTACATGTAGGCGTGATTCCAGCAGGTGTAGTACGGGTCGTTCGGAATGCACGCCGAGGCCTTCGCCTTCGGCGCCAGCCGCGCGACGATCTTGTCGGCCGCGCTGGTGAGGATACGAGCCACTTGACCACCATCCTTGTGAGAGGTTTTTGAGCAGCGATCGCTTCATCAGTATTCGTAGTTATGAATCAGATGACTGTCAAGACTTCGGCGGCCGGGGACTATTATGGACATGTCTGTGAATTCCCTGCCATGACCCGCCACCGGCCTGCCACCGGCCCGCAATCGGCCCGCCGCTGACCCCCGCACGGCCGGGCACGTGTGCCGCCGGGCACGCCGCGATAGCGTGAACCGCATGAGAGGTCATGATCTCCTTGTCGACGCCTTCGGGCGGGTCCACGAGTCCGTCCACGCCGCCGTCTCCGGGCTCTCCGTGGAGCAGCTGCACCGCCGCCTCGACGACGACGCGAACCCGATCGGCTGGCTCATCTGGCACCTGACCCGCGTGCAGGACGACCACGTCGCCGACGTCGCCGGCCTGGACCAGGTCTGGACGTCGCAGGGCTTCGACGCCAAGTTCGGCTCGCCGTACCCGGCCGCCGCCGTCGGCTACGGGCAGTCCTCGCACGAGGTGGGCAAGCTGACCGTGCCCTCGGCCGAGGCGCTCACCGACTACCACGACGCGGTGCACGAGCTGACACTCGGCTATGTCAGCGGCCTGAACGACGAGGACTTCGACCGCGTCGTCGACACCCGCTGGGACCCGGCGGTGACCCTCGGCGTGCGGCTGGTCAGCGTCGTGAACGACACCCTGCAGCACGTCGGGCAGGCCGCCTACGTCCGCGGGATACTGCTGCGCGAGGGCTAGAGCGCCGAGGTTGCGCACATCCCGGCGGCGAGTAGGTTCCGCAGCGACGGCACTCCCCCGAATCCCGGAGGCGCATCGTGACAGAGCACGGATCCCCTCGCTCCGGCCCGTCCAGGCGGCAGGCCCTGTCCGGTGCCGCGGTGCTCGGCGCCGCGGCGACGATCGGCGGGGCCGGCCCGGCCGCCGCCGCCACAGGTACCGCGAGCTCCACCCCGATCGGCGTCGGGCGCCAGCAGCCCGGCCGCGAACTGCGCGCGCTGCTGGCCGCCGTCGATCCGGCGCGGCTGAAGGCCACCGTCCTGAAGCTCACGACGTTCGGCACCCGCCACACGCTGTCCAGCCAGACCGATCCGGCGCGCGGCATCGGTGCGGCGACCGACTGGGTGGCGGCGCAGTTCGAGGCGATCGCGGCCGCCTCCGGCGGGCGGATGACCGTCGCGCGGCAGAGCTTCGTGCAGCCGGTGGGGCCGCGCATCCCGGTGCCCACGACGATCACGAACGTGATCGCGACGCTGAAGGGCACCGCGGCGACCGAGCGCGTGTACGTGGTCACCGGGCACCTGGACTCGCGCGTCACCGACGTCATGAACTTCACCAGCGACGCCCCCGGCGCCGACGACGACGCCTCGGGCGTGGCCGCCGTGCTGGAGATGGCCCGGCTGTTCGCCACCCGCAGCTTCCCCGGCACGCTGGTGTTCGCCACCGTCGCCGGCGAGGAGCAGGGGCTGTTCGGCTCGGCATTCATGGCCCAGCAGATGAAAGCCGCCGGGACCGACGTACAGGGGATGTTCAGCAACGACATCATCGGGGCCAGCAGCGCCTGGGACGGCACGCCGCCGGAGCCGCACACGGTGCGGCTGTTCGTCGAGGGCGTCCCCACCTCGGAGACCCCCGCGCAGGCCGCGATCCGCCAGGAGGTCGGCGGCGAGAACGACGGCCCCTCGCGCCAGCTGGCCCGGTTCGCGCAGGACGTGGCCGCCAACGACGCGACCGGGATGGACATCCGCGTGGTCTGGCGCCGTGACCGCTACCTGCGCGGCAGCGACCACATCTCGTTCTTGCAGCAGGCCTATCCGGCCGGGCGTTTCACGGAGCCGCGCGAGAACTTCAACCACGAGCACCAGGACACGCGGGTCGCCGACGGCGTGCAGTACGGCGACCTGGCAGAGTTCTGCGACTTCGACTACCTGGCCCGGGTCACCCGGGTCAACGCCGCGACGCTGTGGTCCCTGGCCGCCGGCCCCGGCACGCCGAAGGGCGTGACCATCCTGACCACGCCGCCGGCGAACTTCAGCGGCACCAACAGCACCACCTTGACCTGGACCCGCGGCGACGACGCCGGGCTGGCCGGGTACGAGGTGGTGCTGCGGGAGACCACGGCGGCGGTGTGGACCGAGGCGCTCGCGGTCGGGGACGTGACGACGGTGACGCTGCCGATCGCCAAGGACAACGTGCAGTTCGGGCTGCGCGCGGTCGGGGCGGACGGGATGCGCAGCCCGGTGGCGTTCCCGGCGGTGGGGTGAGCGCGCGCCGATGGCGCACGTGATCGCCGATAGCGCGGTTGTCGGAGGCGGGGCGTAGCGTCGATGCCGATGACTGCACCGCTGACCTCGGTATACGCGGAGTATCGGCCCCGGCTGGCACCGGGCCGGTTCGTGGCGTGCACGTGGACGCAGGTGAACCGCGGCGCGCGCGAGTACCGGCAGCTGGTGGTGCCCGACGGGTGTTCGGACCTGACCTGGCAGGACGGGGCCGTGCGGCTGGTCGGGCCGGACCGTGCGGCGTGGCGCGCGCCGTTGGCGGCGGGGTCCGCGATCGCGGGTGTGCGGCTGCGGCCGGGGGCGGCGCGGATTCTGCTCGGGCGGATGCCGGTCGAGGAGGTCCTCGGGGCGCAGGTGCCGCTGGAGTCGGTGACCGCCGATGTCGCGCTGCTGACGGAACGCTTGGCCGCGACCGACTCGCCGCAGGCGGCGGTGCGGGTGCTGGAGGAATTCGTGGCGGCGCTCGCCCCGCGCTACGAGCCGGACGCCGCGGTCGAGCAGGTGCTCAGGATGCTGCGATCAGGTGGCATGTCGCCGCACGTTCCGGCACTGGCCGACGCCGTCGGCTTGTCGGAACGGCAGCTGCGGCGCCGGTTCACGGAGGCGGTCGGGTACGGGCCGAAGACCTTACACAGCATCCTGCGTTTCCAGCACGCGCTGGACCTGGGCCGGAGCGGCGCGCCCGGGCTCGCCGCGATCGCCTACCAGGCCGGGTACGCCGACCAGGCACACTTCGCGCGGGAGGTCCGGCGGCTGGCCGGGGTGACGCCGAGCGAATTGCTCGGAGCGGGCGGGTAGGGCTGGCCCTACGTGGGGCTAGCCCCATTCCGCGGGCCGATGCGGCTCGCCAGAATCGATCACGTGACAGCCATCGTGCGCCGCGCAGCGGCCTTGACCTTCGCGTGCTCCACCATCGCCGGCCTGACCGCCGTGTCGAGCACGTCCGCCTCCGCCGCGAGCGCCGCGTCCTTCCCGCCGCTGAACCCGGCCGCCCTGCAAGCGGCCATCCAGACCCTGCCGAGCGACGACGCCGCCGGGGACGTCGTCCGCGTCGGCGAGCCGGGCGAGCTCTGGACGGGATCCACCGTCGACGCCGAGACCGGCCGGCAGATCCCGCCGAACGCGCACTTCCACGCCGGCAGCATCGCCAAGACCTTCGAGACCGTCGTGATCCTCCAGCTGGCCGCCGAGGGCCGGATCGACCTCGACCAGACCATCCAGCACTACATGCCGGGTCTGCTGCCGGACAGGTTCGCGCCGATCACCGTCCGCGAGCTGATCAACTTCACCAGCGGTCTGCCCGACGTGGACGAGGGCGCGCCCCCCGCCACCGCCGACCAGGTCATCGCGACCCGCTTCGGCTACCGGACCTTCGACCAGATCATCCAGCAGACCCTGAGCCCCACCGACGGCCGCCCGGCGCCGGTGTCGCACTTCACCCCCGGCACGGAGCAGGAGTACAACTCCCTCGGCTTCCGCATCGGCGGCGCGCTGATCGAGCACATCACCGGCCACTCGTACAAGCAGGAGCTCACGGCCCGCGTCCTGCGGCCCCTGCACCTGACGCAGACCTCGGTGCCGGAGGACGACCCGGTGATGCCGAAGCCGTACCTGCACGGCTACATGACCGACAGCCAGGGCCGGGCCGTGGACGTCAGCGAGCAGGGCGGCGACCCCTCCAACCTGATCACCACCCCCGCCGACCTGGACCGCTTCATCACGGCGCTGATGCAGGGCCGCCTGCTGCCCGCCGCGCAGCAGAAGGAGCTGTTCGCGCTGCCGACGGACGGCCAGGGCCACCTGCTGCCGTTCGTCAACGGCACCTCCTGCCCGAAGGTGGCTTGCTTCGGCGCCGGGCTGATGTCGACGACGTTGCCGAACGGCGCGGTGCTGTGGGGCAAGACCGGGCACGACGACGGGTACGCGAACGGGATGTTCGCGACCCGGGACCTGTCGATCCGGGCGGTGTACTCGATCTCGAACCTGAGCGTGGACTTCTCGGCGCCCAGTCCGCTGAGCGAGCGGTTGATCGGGGCGGTGCTGGCGCCGGCGAAGTAGGCCCCGGAGTAGGACCCGCCCTACAGCCTCCCGTAAGCCCGCAGCACCCGCAGCGCCTTCACCGTCACCCCCGGCCGCGCCTCCATCTCGGTGGTCGGCGACCACTTGGCCCAGTTGATGGGCCACCCGCCGTCCGCATCCTGCGATGCGGCCAGGTGGTCCAGGCTGCGCGCCATCTCCTCGTCGGTGAACCAGGCGCGGGCCGGGCTCGCGGGGTCCGGGGCGTAGTCGTGCGGGAGGTGGTACTCACCCTCGGCGTAGCCGGGTGCGATGACCGCCTCCTCAGGGTGCGCCGGGTCCAGCAGGACCGTGCGCTGCTCGCGCAGCAGCTTGCCGATGCGGTCGGCCTGGTCGGCGGCCCATGCCCGGTCCGGGGCGGCCTCCAGGAAGATCAGCGCCGACTCCACTCCGTAGGGGTGCGTCTGCTCCATGGCCTCGACCTCGCGGCGCGCGAAGGCGACCGCCGCCGGGATCCAGGGGTGGGTGACGCCGCTGCGCAGGACCGGGCCGAGGACCTGGCCGGTGGTCAGCAGGTCGGCGGCGGGGTCGGCGGCGACCGGCAGCCACGGCGGGCGCGGGTAGGCGGCCAGGGTCGGCAGGACCGCCGGGACGCCGCCTTCGGCGGTGGTGACCGTGGTCAGCCAGTCCAGGACCGGGGTCACCGATTCCGCGTCGAGGCGGCCGGCGTCCCGCAGGACCGCCAGTGCGGTGGCGGCGGTCAGCGGCTGGGGTTCGGGGCCGCGGATGTCCGGTTCGAGTCCGTACGCGTAGCCGCCGTCGGGGGTGCGGTAGGCAGCCAGCGCCGCGGCCAGGCCGGAGCCGTCGGGGGCGCCGCCGAACAGCAACTCGAAGCGGCGCTGCTCCAGCACGCGCCCGGAGGTCCACACGAAGCCCGCGGCCCGCTCCAGCACCGATGACGGTGTCGCCGGGGAGATGTTCTGGTTCATGCCCCCGACGCTAACCGCGCCCGGCCTGCCCGTCTTGAACGTTCCGGCCATCGCCGACACCGTGCCGAAGGCCACAGCGCTCCCACACGACATGTACAGGGCCCTGCTCTAAGGTCGGCTATGACGTAGCAATGAACATGTTCCAGTTTCGTTGGGAGCCATAGTCGTGAGCACACCGCATATCGGTTACGCCGCCATGTTGGAGCAGTTCGGTCCGATCGAGGTGACCGAGTACTCGGCGCTGGCCGAGCAGCACGGGTTCACCGGCACCATGGCCGCCGACCATTTCCAGCCGTGGGTGCCGCAGCAGGGGAACGCGCCGTTCGTGTGGAACGTGTTGACCGCCATCGGCGAGCGGACGACCACGGACCTCGGTCCGGGGGTGACGTGTCCCTCGTTCCGGATGCATCCGGCGATGGTGGCGCAGGCTTCGGCGACGCTGGAGGCGATGTATCCGGGGCGGCACTGGCTGGGGCTGGGCTCCGGGGAGGCGTTGAACGAGCACATCGTCGGCGGGTACTGGCCGGAGGCACCGACCCGGGTGGCGATGATGTTCGAGGCCATCGAGGTGATCAACAAGCTGTTCACCGGCAAGGACGTGAAGCACTCCGGCAAGTACTTCACCCTGGAGACCACCCGGTTGTGGACGATGCCATCGACACCGCCGCCCATCTACATCGCCGCCGCCGGCCCGTACACCTCGCGCAAGACAGGTGAGCTCGCGGACGGGATCATCACCCCGGGTGCGGCGCACTCGAAGGTGGCCGGGGTGTTCGAGAACTTCGCCGCCGGGGCGCGCAAGGCCGGCAAGGACCCCGACGGCATGCCGAAGATCCTTCAGCTGCATCTGTCCTGGGCGCCGACCGATGAGGAAGCCCTGGCCAACGCCGTGACCGAGTGGCCCAACGGCGGAATGAAGTTCCCCAAACAGGACATCCGCTCGCCGTTCGACTTCGAGCAGATGGCCAAGCTGGTGCGGCCGGAGGACTTCGAGGGCCGGATGGTCATCTCCTCCGACCCGGACGTGCACCGGGCCTCGATCCAGGCGTTCCTGGACCTGGGCGTGGACCGGATCTACCTGCACAACGTGGGCCGCAACCAGGCCGAGTGGATCGAGGTCTTCGGCCGCGAGGTGCTGCCGAAGCTGACCCGGTAGTCGCCGGAACCCGCCGACGGATTCCGGCGGGTGCCAGCGATCGTGTGATCGTGCGCCGACTGGTCCGGATGGCTGACATCCGGGCCGTCGGCGCTTCGCGTCCCGCAACCCGCGGCGCGGATGTTCGTTGTCGATCTCTGAAGGGGCGGATCGACGCCCCGGCCTCATCGACTTGCCAAGGGACATCCATGCACGGGTTTGTGAAGAAGGGTCTGCTGCTGTCGCTGGCCGCGGGCTCGCTGATGGTCAGCGGCGCGGGCGCGGCCGCGGCGGCCGACTCGGCCACCACCGAGGGCGCCGCCGCCGACAGCCCCGGGCTGGCCTCCGGCAACGCGGCGCAGGGCGCGGCGGACGTGCCGGTGCAGGTGTGCGGGGACGCCGGGTCGGCGGGCGCCGCGCTCACCGACGCGCTGGAGAACCGCTGCACCACCTGGGACAACCGTTCCTCGGTGCGCGGCGCGGCCGCCGACAGCCCCGGCGCGGTGTCCGGCGACGTCGTCGGCGGCGCGCTGGACGCCCCGGTGCAGGGCTGCGGCCTGGCCGGGACCGTCGTCGGCGCGCAGACCGACGCCGACGGGAACAGCTGCGACGACGTGCACACCGGCGCCATGGCCGTCGGCACCGCCGCGGACTCCCCCGGCGCCGTCTCCGGCGACGTGGTGCAGACCTCGGTCAACGCGCCGATCCAGTCCTGCGGCGACGCGCTGTCGCTGGGCAGCTTCGGCACCGGTGCGGAGGACAACCACTGTGTGAACGGCTGAGCGCCGAACACTGGTGAACACCCCCTGAACACTCCCGCTCCACCTCCCCGGTCCGGCCCCGCCACTGCGTGCGACGGCCGGACCCGGACTTTGCGAGGTCTTTCGATCCCTCTTTCGAGGGAACGCAGGATTCGCGCGGCGCGTACTCCCCGCTGTGGGCAACACACTGACCGTCAGGTCCGCAGCCCAGGAGGGTGCGGCACAAAAGGGGAGGTGGGTACGCGTGGCTACCCGGCACAGGAAGCCCGGCCCGATACGCAAGACCGCTGAGACGCTGCTGGGCGGCGCCGCGGGCATCGGGGCGGTGACCGCCGTGGCCACCGTGCTGCACACCGGGGCGGGCACGCCCGCCGCGGCGGGGACGTCCGCCCAGAGCGCGCCGTCCCAGCCCGGGGCGTCGTCCTCGGGGGCGAACGCCGGCGCGGACCCGGCGGTGGCGGTGGTCGGCAGCACGGTGCCGACGACCGCTTTGACGCCCGCGGCGCCGGCACCGAGCGCGACAGGTTCGGTGACGCCCTCGGACGTCGAGAGCACCGACACGCGCATACAGTACGAACCCACACACGCGGCTCCGCCGGCCTCGTCGCTGTCCTTCGCGCCGAACAGCCCGCAGCCGACGCAGGGGGCGTCCACACCCCCGCCGGTGCTGCGCTCACGGCCGCCTGCGCCGCCGACCGGGCAATCCAGCCAGCCCGGGCAACCCAGTCAGCCCGGCCCGCCGACGCCGACCAGCACGCCGCCGGCCCCGCCGACCACACCGCCCTCCCAGGCGCCCTCGCAGCCCGGGGGCGGCGGGAACGGAGGCGGCGACGGGGGCCTGGGCGGATTGCTGGGCGGGGTGCTCGGCACGCTCGGCAGCGTGACCGGCCTGCTCGGCGGGCTTGGAAGGCACTGACCGCTCCGCGCGGTGCCGAAGACCGGTCCGCACCGGCCTCAGCGGCTCACACCGGCCCGCACCGGCCCACACCGGCCCATATCGGCCACACCAGTCCGCATCGGCCCCGGCTTGTCAGTGGTTTGACACCGGGGCCGGGTGCGGAATCATTGTCCTGGCACCGTGTCCGTGTTATGCATCTCACGCGGTGCCCCGTCGGGCACGCATGCCCGCCCCGCCGTCGAACCTCAGGTCGCGGGCATGACGGTGACCTCGGCGCGGCCAGCTGTACGGCACCGGTATCGGTGATCGTCAAGTCGGCGCGATAGCCCTCGCCCCGATGACTGGCTACCTTGAACTGCACGAGTGCGGAGGCTGAGACGGGAGCGGAGGATGACGCGGCAGAGGTGGGGGTCGTCGGGGCCGTCAAGGCCGGCGCGCCTCGCCGTCGATCCCCGGAACAGGTGTCAACACTCTGGCATTGCCGCGATCTTCGCGCAGTGCTGCCACGATCGGGGACATCAGCTATCGCCGAGGCCGGATCGGGGCACAACCTCCGTGGCCGGGCAGCTGGTGAGGCGGCCCCTCGACCGGGCGGAAGCGCCGCGCCGGATGGGGCAAACCACGGCGCGCGGTGAGGATGTGTCGGCATGATTGTGTCTGGGCCCCCGCCGGGGTCCGCACGGACCACCCACAGGACGGCGGGAATGGCGTCGGCGTTCGACCTCTCCGGTTTCTCGGTCACCGACATGGTCGTCGCCTCCGGCGAACTGCGAGCCGCCACCGCCGGGGCCACCTCCATGGAGGAGGGCTCGGCGGCCATCGTCGAGTGGCTGCGGCACGCCTTCACCGACCCGGCCACCGGCCGCCCGGCCTTCGCGCTGGCCCGGATGTTCCACACCGTCACCTGGGACCGCCTCACCCCGGACCTGCGCTCCTACGTCGGCACCCGGGACCCGGCGGCCGCGGCCAACGACGACGGCCTGCCGTACCTGACGCTGCTGGCCACCTCCGGCGACCACCCGCACTGGTCGGACCGCCGCAACAGCCGCGACCACCAGGCGATCCCGCTGTCGGCCTCGGACGTGGTGCGGCGCGCGCCGCTGGCGCTGGCGCTGCTGGACCGGCTGCTGGGCCTGCAGCCGGCCCCCGACCCGGTGCCCGCGCGGCCGCACGGCGCCGAGGTGCCGGGGCTGTCGGCGCGGCTGCGGGACCGGTTCGACGTCTTCCATGTGCCCGAGGCGCTGGGCAGCCCGTACGTGCCGACGCCGGAGTTCGTGCGCGACTACCAGATCCGCTCGGCGATCGCGCTGGGCGCGGTGCTGGACTCCGGCGGGCCGGACCACCCGGATCTGCCCGGGGTGCGCAACACCTCGCTGTACACGGCGCTGCTGTATTCGCGGGTCCGCATCCCGGCCGAGACCGCGACGCACTTCCGGACGCTGGCCGCGGCGATCCGGCTGGCGCTGACCCCGCTGCTGACCGTCCCGCTGTTCGCGCCCTCCGCCCCGGCGGTCGGGCACCAGGTGTTCGGGGCCCGCAACGGGAACGGTTCGGGCAGCGGCACCGGCAACGGGGTGAGCGCCGCGCCTTCGGGGAACGGCGTCCCGGCGCCCTCGCCGGGGCCGTCAGGGAACGGACACCGGCCGGCGGCACCGCTGGTGCCGCAGCAGGCCTCCGCGCCGCCTCCGTCGTCCTCCTCGATGCCGGCCTCCCCCGGCGACGGCAACGCCGCGGCGCTGGCCGCCGAGGCCGAGCTGCGGGCCTCGCAGCGGCGGCTGACGCAGGAGACCCGGATCGTCGAGACGCTCTACATGATCGGGCAGTCGCTGCACCGGGAGCTGGACACCCGCAAGATCGCCAAGCTCGCCACGGACGCCGCGACCACCGCGATCGACGCCGAGTTCGGGTCCTGCTTCTACACCCTGACCTCGACCAACGGCCAGGCCCAGACCCGGTTCGCGCTGGCCGGGACGGTCCCGGGCGAGCGGTTCGAGAACCTGCCGATGCCGCGGCCGACCTCGCTGGTGGGCGCGGCGTTCCCGGGCACCGCGCCGATCCGCTCCGGCGACATCGCCGCCGACCCGCGCTACGGCCAGCGCGCGCCGTTCCACGGCCTGCCGCCGGGGCACCCGCCGGTGCGCTCGTTCCTGGCGCTGCCGATCACCACCATCGGCGGCACGGTGCTGGGGTCGATGTACTTCGGGCACTCCGAGCCGAACCGGTTCACCGAGCGCGACGAGCAGATCGTCAAGGGCATCGCCGGCCAGGCGGCCTCGGCGATGGACAACGCACGGCTGTACCGCCAGGAGCGCGAGACCGCGGTGGAGCTGCAGAACTCGCTGCTGCCGGCCTACCCGCCGCAGCTGGCGGAGCTGGAGATCGCCTTCACCTACCTGCCCGGCGCGCAGGGCACGCAGGTCGGCGGCGACTGGTTCGACGTGATCCCGCTGGCCGGCGGGCGGGTGGCGCTGGTCATCGGGGACGTGATGGGGCGCGGCATCAAGGCCGCGGCGATCATGGGGCAGCTGCGCACGGCGGTGCGCGCGTACGCGGTGATGGACCTGCCGCCGGGGCAGATCATGCACCTGCTGAACCGGCTGGTCTGCACCATGCCGGCCTCGGCCGCCAGCAGCTCGGCGGCCCTGAACGCGCTGAGCGCCTCCGGGACGCACCCGGCCGGCATCGGCGCCCTGGGACCGGCCGACGACGGCGTCGCCGAGCAGATCGCGACCTGCGTGTACGCCGTCTACGACCCGGCCGAGGAGGCGCTGACCTGGGCCAGCGCCGGCCACATGCCGCCGGCGCTGATCACCCCGGAGGGCACCGCGCACCTGCTGGAGGACGACCTCGGGATGCCGCTGGGCATCGAGGAGGCGGTGTTCGACGAGAAGGTGCAGAACCTGGGCGGCGGCAGCAGGCTGCTGCTGTACACCGACGGCCTGGTGGAGTGCCACAACGCCCCGCTGACCGAGCGGCTGAACCGGCTGGCCACCGAGCTGGTCCGCTCCGACGACGGCCCGCTGGGCTCCTCGGCCCCGCTGGGCTCGGAGACCGTCCAGCGCACCTGCGACCGCCTGCTGCACGCGATGCTGTCCGGCGACGAGCACGACGACGTGGCGCTGCTGATGGTCCGCACCCGCCCGACCCGCATCCGCAAGGCGGCGCTGGACCTGGACCCGGACCCGATGGCGGCGCGCGCGGCCCGCCGCTTCGTCACGGCCACGCTGACCGACTGGGACCTGGAGCACCTGACCGACGACGTGCTGTCGGTGGTGACCGAACTGGTCACCAACGCCACCCAGCACGCCGCGACCACCAGCCAGCTGGCGCTGCGCTCGCACCCGGGGCGCCTGATGGTGGAGGTCGCCGACGCCGACGGCCGCATCCCGCGCCCGGCGGTGACGCAGCACATGGACGAGCGGCACCGCGGGCTGTTGATAGTCGCGCAGCTGTCGCGGCGCTGGGGGGTGCGGCCCACGGAGCACGGGAAGATCGTGTGGGCGGAGATGGGCGAGTCGGCGGAGGCGTGAGGGCGGCGGGTCGTGCGAGAGGCGGCGCGGCTGCCGAGTAGCTGCCGACGGCGCAGCCGCTGAGCGGGTACCCGGCGGGGCGGCGGTCAGGCGGAGCGGCGGTCAGGCGGGCGCGCTGCGGCTGGTTGGCGGGTTTACAGGCATTTTTACGGCTTCGCGCATGGTTTGCCTGATCCGCTGGTGGCGCGGTTCGAGTGCGCCTCGGGTCGTGTAGGGGCGGCGGTGGTGTGGGTAGGTGGTCGGGTCTACTGCCACAGGCCACAGTCAAGAGCAAGGTCAAGAGCTGAAAGGCGCCTCCGGCGGCAATGCCACGTAGCTTAGTTTGATCTTGTTGCTGTGGCTGGGTGGTGCCGGATGGTGGGTGGGGTGTGGTGGCGGGTG